>CAKUGA010000006.1 GCA_934654515.1 uncultured Collinsella sp.
GCCAAAGAGCTCCTCGTCCACTGCGCGCGCCTTATCGTGTGCCCCGCCGCCTTCGGCACCATAAACGCCCGCAACGCAGAGCTCGTCGAGTTCGCACGCTCGCATGGTATCGAGGTCATGCGAGCGTGCGAAGGCGCATCGGAGGATTCCCAATTGGAGTGGGAAGGATAAACTGGACTTTCTTTTAAGGATCCTCAAGCGTACTGTCGCTCGTATTCCACTGGAGACATGTAGCCCAAGGTGGAATGCATGCGCACCCTATTGTAATAGAGCTCTATGTACTTGAAGATGTCCTGCTTGGCCTCGTCCCTCGTCCCATAGCTCCTCCCTTCCGCCAATTCCCTTTTCAACGTCTTGAAGAACGACTCAGCCACCGCGTTGTCCAGCGGCGTGCCGGGCCTTGATACCGACCGGATTACGCCAGGCGAGTCCAGACATCGCTGGAAGGAACGGGAGGCGTGCTGCGCGCCTTGATCGTCATGGAAGACGAGGCTGCCGTCATCTGGCGGACCCTCCCTGCCAACCGCCTGCTCTATCGCGTCGATCGCGACCTTCTCGGTGATGCGCTCGGACATCGACCAGCCCGCGACCTTGCGGGAGAAGGCGCCTGTCACGGCTGCGAGATAGAGCCACCCTTCTCTTGTGGGTATGTAGGTGATGTCGCCCACCCAAAGCCTGTTGCGCCCGCCCACGGAGAAAGCGCGCTCTTCCGGGTTCAGCCGAGGGTCTCCCGGTGGATTGGCTACACTGATGCGGACAGTTCCGGGAGGGGTGCAGGAGACGGGAGGGCCGTATATAAGGGACCCCAGGCACCCGAGGCATTTCACCGACGAGTTCAAGAGGCGGATAGTCGACCTCTACAACGCCTGCAAGCCCAGGCGCGAGATCATGGACGAGCTCGACCTCGGCAAGAGCACCGTGGAAAGGTGGGGCAAGTCGGTAAACGCGACCGGCGTGCCGCGGACAGCCGCACGCCCGAGCAGAACCGGATTCCGGAGCTCGAGCGCGAGAGCCGCAGGCCCCGGATGGAGGTCGACGTCTTAGCGCTGATATACGCTCGAGAGTGAGGGCCATGGCGGCCAACGAGGGCCGCTACCCCATACCGGAGCAGTGCAGGCTCCTCGGCGTAGCAAGCTCGACGTACTACTCCATGCGCTCGCGGCCCGACCGGCCCACCGCGTGGACCCCAGCCGCGCCGGCCGTGGTCGCGGCCCACGCCGCCAGCAAGGGCCGGTACGGCTCGCGCGAGATAGGGGCGTCGCCCGGGAGGTCTGGCGTTACCGTCAGCAGGCGCCGCGTCTGCTGCATCATGAGGGAGAACGGCCCGGTCGGCGCATACGGCAGGAAGAGGTTCAAGGTGCACCCCGGGGCGGTCAACGAGGCCGACGTGCCGAACGTCGTCGCGCGCGGCTTCGGCGGCAGGGCGCCGCGCACCCATATATGCAGCGATCTGACCTACGTGCGCGTCGGGGCCTCGTGGAACTACGCCTGCCTGCTCGTCGACCCCTGCAACAGGGAGATCGCCGGCCGCTCCGCCGGGCCCGGGAAGGACGTCCGGCTGGTCAAGCCGGCGTTCGCGACGCCCTCCTTCCCCATCTCGGGCATCGGGGCCTTCCACACGGACCGCGACAGCGAGTTTGCCAACGCCGAGATCGACCTGATGCCAGAGGCCTTCGGCATAGAGAGGTCGCTGTCGGCCAAGGGCTGCCCCTACGACAACGCCGTCGACGAGTCGACCAACAGGATACTGAAGGCCGAGCTCGTCCACCGCGAGGCGTTCGGCACGACCCGCGAGCTCCGGGCCAAGCTCTCGGACTACGTGCACTGGTACAACAACTTCA
Source organism: uncultured Collinsella sp. (assembly GCA_934654515.1). Lineage (GTDB taxonomy): Bacteria > Actinomycetota > Coriobacteriia > Coriobacteriales > Coriobacteriaceae > Collinsella. The sequence goes on from CAKUGA010000006.1 coordinate 1,842, forward strand.
GGATCCACTCGACGCTGGGCTACATGTCGCCGGTCGAGTTCAGGAAGGCGGGGCTGTCCCTCCCGGAATCGTCCAAATAGGTGTTGCCAATCCACCGGCGAGCCCGTCTCGTGGCGCGCGCTCGCGACCGGGGACGCCGAGACCCCCCGTCGTCGCGTCCGAGAAGGTCGTGCGCCGGATCATGCGCGAGGAGGGTCTGGTCGCTCGCAAGGCGGCGCAGATGCGCAGGAGGGCGAGATACCGCAGCCACCGGGGCGAGCTCGCGGGGCGCCCGGCCAACGTCCCCCTGCGCGGGGACGGGACGCACGACTTCCACGCCGCCGCGCCCGGCCTGCTCGTGGTCACCGACGTCACGGAGTTCAGGCTCGACGGATACAGGGCGTACCTGTCGCCGGCGATCGACTGCTTCGACGGCTGGCCGATCTGCTGGAGGGTCTCGGTCCACGCCGACTCCGACCTGATGGTCGGCATGCTCAGGGACCTCGTGGAGATAGTCGGGCCGACGGAGGGGCGGCCGCTCACGGTGCACACCGACGGCGGGGCCGTCTACATGGGGCGCGAGTGGCGCGAGGCGTGCGGGCCCGGGGTGGTGCGCTCGATGTCGCGGAGGGACCGGAGCCCCGACAACGCGCGCGCCGAGGGGTTCTTCGGCGCGCTCAAGTGCGACTTCTTCGAGGGCAGGGACTGGACCGGCGTGCCGTTCGACGAGTTCCCCCGCCTGCTCGGCGAATATATCGAGTGATATAGGGACGGCAAGCTCACGAAAGACCTAGGATGGAAGACCATTAGGGAGTATCGCGAGGAGAGGGGCCATGCGGCATAGCGCCGGGACATGGTCCGGAAAAACGTCCGAGGTCCCCGCTTTCCCAATGGATGCTGATGCGGAAACTGTGTCCCGGAATTCGCCTACAGAGCGGGATGCATTTTCCGGTTGAGCCTCGATTGGGAAACGACGTCCCGTTCGCATAAAAACGGGCGGCCCGGATGTTTGTCCGAACCGCCCGTCTGGCGCGCTATGTCGAGGCCTCTAGCCTGTAACGTAATACCAGACTACGTTGTCGCCGTTTGAGAGAACGTAGTTGCTGCAGGCCGTCATAGGTTGCGCACCGTTAACGGAATAGCACCAACCACTGCTGCCGCCGTGTTCTTTCTCAGCCAGCCCACCAATTGCCTTGACGTAAACGCCATGGTAAAGAGGCGAGTTTTCTGCATTTAAGGAAAGGCCCAGCGCGCACAGAGCATCGTAGACCGTGGCGCCCTCGTTAAAGGTGAACGTGCCGCCAGACGAGACAGGATTGCCCACGGCGCTCGAAGTGACCGAGACCGTCACGGTAACGTAGCTAGGCTCCTGAGAGGCGCCCTGATCGCCCGCTGAGGCGTTGCCATTATCGGGGGCGACAGAGGAACCACCCGACGCGGAAGAGGCTCCAGACATTGAGTTGGTTCTGCCCGATGCCGTCGAATTCTGAGAAGTCGACTGATTGCCGTCAGTCTTTTTATTGCCGCCCTTGTCTTCGGACTTTTTGCCGTCTGAGTCCTTACTCGATTCCTTGTCCGAGGACTCGGAATCGTCCTTGGACTTGGACTCATCAGAATGCTTGGACTCATCTTTTGCGTCATTCGATGACTTGAAATCCTTGGAACTGGCCTCGCCCGAAGTCGTAGTCAAGCCAGAAGCCTTGGTGTCCTTGGTGACGACGCTCTCCCCCGTCACGGTCTGAATGATCCAGTCGATGGACCAGGCGCCGCTTGTGGAAGGATGGACGAAACCCAACGAGACGACGATCAGAATGGTGCACGCGGCAGTCAGAACGCCGAGGAGCGCCTTGCGGCGAGGAACGGACGCCGCCGAAGCGGCGCCCTGTTGCTTTGCATCGTCGAACTGAATGAACGAGAAATTCGGTTGCTTGGGGTCAGCGTCCTTGGATTTATTGGACACAGCCCTCACCTACCGACGTTTGGTGAACACGAACACGCCGACGATGGCGAGACCGATGACGCCGGCGGCAACGCCAACAATGGCGAGCGGATTGGTGCTAGTCTCCTGCTCAGAAGCACTAGAGGACTTCTTAGCAGTGGTCGTGGAAGCAGCACCCGTATCGGACTTGGAATCGGACTTCTTGTCGGACTTGCTGTCCTTCTTGTCAGACTTCTTGTCAGACTTCTTCTCGTCCTTCTTATCGGACTTATCGGTGTCCTTCTTGTCGGACTTGTTGTCCTTGGTCTCGGTCTTGGTCGACACCGTCGTCTTGGTCGTCGGCTTATGACCCGGGGCGATAGCGCCGCCGGCCTGCTGGCCCTTAGAGCCGGAGCCGGAACCCGTGCCAGTGCCAGCGCCAGCGCCGGAGCCGCTGCCACCGTTGGAGCCAGAACCGCCATTACCGCCAGGGTTGGTGGCGTTCTTGGTCCACTTGGCATACAGCGTCATATCGGCCGTCACCGGCGTACTGAAGTCATACGCCTCCGTGCAAGCCTCGTCGGTATACCAGCCGCCGAAAGTGTAGCCATCGCGCGTCGGATCGGCCGGCTTGACCAGCTTGCCGTCGGCCGTAGCAACAAACTTAGTGTCGCAAGCAGACCCGCCGTTGGAATTAAAGGCAACCATCCAAGACTCAACAGCCCCGAGCTTGAACAGAGTACCCGAATCATTGATGTAGTACAGGTTGCCAGAAGCATCGGCAATGACCGGAGAGTCACAGTACTGGTAATGGCCAGCCGCATCATAGATCTGCGTCGCCTCTGCGTCGCCGAGCGTATAGCGATACACGCCACCACCAGCAGAGTAGTTGACGTAATCCTTGCTATCCGCGCTGTTCACGGTGAAGTACACGTAGGTCTTGCCGCCCTGAACACTCACCAGCGGAGTAGCAGCAATACCGTTGAGGCCAGCCGGCAGCGCCTTGCCGTCGGCAGCAGTGACCATCGTGGTCTTACCCGTCTTCAGGTTATAGAGAACCAGAGCAGCGCCCGTAGCCGTCTGTCCGCCGACAATCAGATTGTCACCAGACACCGCTGGGGCGCTCAGATTATTCGTAAGGCCCAGATCAACCGTCTTCTGTTCACTCAGCACGCCCTTCGCCGAAAGCGAAATCACATGGAGCTTTCCGTCGTGCGTCATCTGATAGAAGGTCGAACCATTGGACGGATCGGCAATGCAATCGGCATTTGCGACAGCGCCGAGCTTCATGGTCGAAACGACATCGCCCGTCGTCTTATCAATGCACTTAAGCGTGCCCGCGCTCGTAGGAACAATGGCGTACTTATCCGTCAGCGCAGCGCCAGTCCAATAATAGCCCTCGGAAGGGTCAATGTTCTGCCAAGAGACTTCGCCCGTGGCAATCTTGATACGCTTCAGGAAGCCGTTGCCGTAGGTCGCGTTGTAGTTCTCGTCATACGAAATATCGACCGTACCAACATAGACGTACTCGCCGTCCGAAACGACGGTGCAGGAGCTCTGCGTCAAGTCCGTCAAACCAGGCGTCAGCCACTTGCAGATCAGCTTGTCTGCAGTAATCGCCTGGACCGCACCGCCGTTGAGCGGAACGATGATAAGACCATTGGTATAGATCGGACGAGAGGTAAAGCTCACCTTGGAGGCAAGCGGCGCAGAGGCAACCTTTTTGCCCGTGGACGAATCGATCTTAATGAGCTCGTTCTCGGTCGCGATGTACACAAAGCCGTTAGCGATGACAGGTTCGCTGCAGTTGGCATACTGCTGACCAGACTCGGCCTTCCAATCGAAGGCCCACTTAAGACCGGCGGCCTGCGCAGGCGTCTTGGCATCCGTTACGGTCGAACCGTTGCCACCGTTGCCGTAGCCGGCCCACTCGGCATCCCAATCAGGAGCCGTCGCGCTCGGGTCCACGACAATCTTGTCGGGATCGGGCATGGCCGAATCGTCGGTGGTATAAGCAAGCGTAACCTTATCGCCGTTCTTGAGCGCAATCTGATTGGCGCAGAGTAAGGAGGGCTCTCCATTGATATACAGGTGCCAATATTTATTGGTCGCAGCATCCCAGACATACGGCTTGTGATCGAACGGCGAAGTAATGGAATTCAGGAACCAGTATGCACCGCTCTGGGAGGCGTTGTACTTAACGCCCTTCGCCTTCAGAACTGCTTCGATAAGGTCCTGAGCCGTGGAGCCTTCGGGCAGAGAAACGTTACTCGCCGTACCCCAACGCGTATCGTTCCCGTTGACATCGGGGCCGATAACATCGGCGGATCCAAGCACCTGACCAGGGAGGGCATCGCTGTCGCCAGCATACATAAAGGTAACGGCGTCGCCGGGTTGGAGCTCGTAGGCACCGGCGCCAACGTCGGCCAACTTGTACTTTACGTCGGACTTGCTCTTTACGTAGAAGCGCCAATAGCTATTGGTCGCAGCATCCCAGCCATAGGACTTACCATCGAACGGCGAAGTAATGCCGTTGAGGAACCAGCCCCAAGACGATTCGCTAGAATCGAGCCTAAGGCCGGTCTGCTCAAGCAGATCCTTAGCAGTGGAACCTGCCTTGAGACTCGTCTGGCCCGTCGAAGCCCACACCTGCTGCTTGCCGTCCTTGTCCTTACCGAGGACCTGAACGGAAGCATGGACGGAATCGGACGGCAACTGGTCGCCCCGGCCACCGTAGAACCACGTAACGGTATCGCCAGCATGAATGGTGACATTGTCTGCCGTGTAGTCGCTCGACTTGCCGTTGATGAACAGCTGCCAATAGGTCGAATAATCGAGCGGCGTACCCAGCTCAACGCCGTTGTACTTAAGGCTCAGAATGAAGGAGCCCGCAGCAACCGCGTCGATGTCATTCGCCTCGAACGCGACCTTCGTAAGGTCAAGTGCGCTCGAGCCGGACGTCACCACATACTGCGCGTTATCGACCCAAGTCTGAGTCTTGCCCTGAGCATCGCGACCAATGACGGTCACATTTGCGGCAACCTGGTCCTTAACGACAGGGGACGCGCTACCAGCCGTATAGGCAAACTCAATCTTCTGCCCCTGGGTGAGCTTGATGCTGCTCGCGCCAACCGAGGAAGACGCGCCGTCGACGAACAGCTGCCAGAAGGCATAAGTCGTCGGATCGTAGGCAAGCGTGCGGCCATCGCTCGGGGATGTGATGCTTTTGAGGTAGAACCCGTATGCCGTGTTCGGATCGTAGTCCGCCTTGAAGCCCGTCTTCTCCTGCAGCTTAATAAAGGCATCCGCAGCCGTCGCGCCCTCGTCGAGCTTGAGCTGCGTAGGTGCCACCCAGGTCTGAGCCTTGCCGTCGGCATCGGTGCCGATAATCGAGAACGAGACCTCGACTTGCTTCTTGGCGACATCGCCGGTTTCTGTCGGGCTCTCCGTCTGGACGGCAGCCGCGGCGGCAGATCCTGCTTGGTCAGCGGCTACCGTCGAAGACTGCTCACTCGCGGCAGGGTTCTCCCCCGTCGCCGAGCCTTCGTCGCCAGCTGCCGCCCCTGTTGTGGCGGCACTAGCTGCGGGCGCGCTCCCAGAATCTGAAACCTCGGCGCCGCCCTGCTCGGCGGCACCGCCCGCAAGCGCTGCGTCCTCACTCGGCGTCGCAGCCCGAGCCACAGCCTCGGCAATGCCCTCGGCGCCGTCGGCCCACAGCTGGGCCGGCGTGGTGCCAAAGGCCATCGCGAAGGCCAGGAATGCCACCAGGCCGCGCTTGGCTACGCCGCGTGCAATTGCGACACGGCGATGCGAGACGCGCTGGCGCTCGTCCTCGAACATATCCATTTGTCTCCTACTGTCTGTACTTGGAACGTTGCCCTGCGGCTGCCCCACGTCATCGCGCGTGTTGCGCTCGAGTTCCCCCATAGGGGTCCCCCTTCCCTCCAGAGCCTTGTGCACGTTGACGGCGAACAGCCGCGGCCGCGTGCAAGATGGGAGGCGATCCGACTTAACCTTACCGGCCCGGGCGCGCCGTCCGATCTGCGACGCGAGCATCCCGAGCCAAGAGGAATTACGGTTACTGGTACAGCCGGGGATTTGCACCCCGATTCTCCCAAACGCGCAGGAAAACCGCGCATTCGTGCGTCTCCGCACCACCATCTAGGCCATTGATTATTACCGTCAGTATGGTATCACGCAAAAGGGCCCCGCACGCAGGCGAAGCCCAAGGTAAAAGCTATTGTTTGCGATAGGAAAGAGTTGGGCATGGAAGGGTGCCGTGGGACAAGACACCGTGCAGCTACGCTAGTGCTTGCCGCCGTGACTGTTGCGCCAGATATTGCGGCCCAGCATGAGCGCCAAAACCAGCGCGCTCACATAGCCAACAAAGCCGATGATCGGAATACCGAGCACAACAGGCTCGATGCGCGCATAGTAGACCACCGAGGAGCCGATAAACAGACCGGCGATAACAATGGCCATCGACATACGGTCGACGATGCCGCCTATCTGACGCAGCGCCTTGTCGCTACTCATGAGCTGCAGATTCACCTTAAGCTGACCGCGCGTGAGCATACGCGACGCCAGGCCCAGGTACTCGGCCGCTTCGAGTGAGCCCTTGGCCGCACGGTAGCTGCTCGCCGCAAAGTCACGGCCCATCTCGCGAACGCGCGCATAGGTGCTCTTCTCGTTTTTGATATGCGTCTGGATGATCTGGATCATGTTGACGTTGGGCATATACTCAGTCAGCAGGCCCTCGAGCGTCACCATGCCGCGGGCGAACATCGTTACCACGCTCGGCAGCTCAACGTCGTTCTTGCGCGCCAAGTTCAGCAACGAGGTCAAGAACTCGCCGATGTCCAGGTCCTTAAGATCGAGGCCCGCAAAGTCGGCAACGATAAAGTCCAGATCGGACAAAAATGCCGAGTGATCGAGCTCCGCCGAATCGCCGCGTGTCACGGCAAAGCGCATGAGCGAGTCTTTGAGCTTGGGCACGTCACCCTCGGCCACGGCGAAAATCATGTCCTTGACGATGCCACGATCGTGGCTCGACATGCGCCCGACCATGCCCAGGTCGATAAAGTAGACGATACCGTCCTTGAGGATGATGTTTCCCGCATGCGGATCGGCATGGAAAAAGCCGTCGTCGAGCACTTGCGTCGAGTAGTCCTCGACGATGGTCGAGCCAATCTTCTCCAGATCGTAGCCCTCGGCCACGAGGCGCTCGGGGTCGGCAATCGAGATGCCATCGATGTAATCCATGACCACGACGTGCTCGGTGCACAGATCCAAGTAGGACTTGGGACACGACACGCCGCGCACGCTCTTATGGAACTCGTAAAAGTCGTTGAGGTTTTTGGCCTCGGCCAAAAAGTTGGTCTCCTCGCGAAACGAGGTCCACAGCTCCTCGACCACGCCATGTAGGTCCACAAACTGATCGGTGTTGACGAACTTGGAGACGATGCGCACCACCGAGCGAATGATATCGATGTCTTGGGCCATGACCTGCTGAGCGCCGGGGCGCTGCACCTTGACGGCCACGTCCTCGCCCGTCACCAGGCGAGCACGATGCACCTGCGCGAGCGAGGCGCTGCCAAGCGGGTTGGGATCAATCGCGTCGAACATCTCCCCCAGGCGCAGGCCGTATTCCTCCTCTAGGCAGCGAAGCACCACCTCGTACGGCACCGGCTCTACATCGGAGCGCAGACGACGCAGCTCGTCACAAAAGCGCTGCGGCAGAATCTCGGACCGGTTGGCCAAAATCTGCCCCATCTTGACGAACATGGGGCCGAGCTCCTCGAGCAAGCGGCGCAGGCGCACCGGCGTGAGGTTATCCCACACGCGGTATTTTTTGACGAGGCGGACGATCTGTCCAATGCGCTCGCGACGGCCCGCCGGCGTAAGCTGGTACTCGTCGCACGGCGCCATCGCGTCAGGCTCCTCGGGCACCATGTCCACGGCGCGGGGCTTCTTGCGAGTGCCCGAGACGGCAGCCTCGACTTCGTCGACAACTGCCGCCTCGTCACACAAGGGGTCTTGATTGTTGTAATCGGTGGTGGGATCTGCCATCTGCGCTACTACTCGGCCTCTTCGGCATCCTCTGCGTCGTCGGGCTCAACGGACTCGACGGGCACCGAGGTCACGTTGTCCTCGACCGAATCGACGATGTCGCGCACGTGAGCCAGGAAGGCCGTGCGCTCGGGGGCGGTCATAACGCGGACGCGGGCAAGGATGAGCTCATCGAGCACGCGCTGAGCCGCGGTTTCGCCCTGCATGCCCAGGCGCTCGGTAAGGTCGGAGATGGTGCCGCCGGCCTGCTCGAACATGTCGGATACGCTGCGGGCGATATCGGGGGTGTCGGCGTCCTTGCGCACCTGCTCGCCCTTGGCGTTGAGGTCGTCAAGGACCTTCTTGCCTCCCTCGACGGCAACGGCAGCAGCGCCAAAGCCCACGTTGATGGCGCCGTTAACAAGCTGATCGAATTTCATAACCATGGTTGGCTCCAATCATGAACAACTGCATTGGCCTTCTTGTACCCAAGATTGCGCGAAAGCGACAAAGCGTTTTACCTGATGTTATCGTTCATCGCGAAGGAATTCTTCATGGCACAGCTCGTGGTGTAGAGCACCTTACCCAGCAGGGTATCGGTCTCCACGCGCACGCGCTCGGCGAAGGCCTCGTTGGCGCGTGCCAGCTCGGCGGAAACCTCGGCCTCGGGCAGGGCGGCAACGGCAGCGTCAACGTCATGGAGCTGCTTGTGGCCCATGCCGCCGACCTTCTCCTGGTAGTCCTCAACGGCGCGGCCGCACTCATGGAAGCGGACGTCGGCCAGGGCGCCGATCAGGCGATTGGCCCAGTAAAAGTTCTCAGACGTCACGCGAGCCTGGGTGCCGGCGTAGTACTCGGGCATGGTCTCGACGTTGGCGTACAGCGGGACCAGTGCGTTAAACGAGTTGGAGCCAAAGGCCATCCACTGCACGGCGCGGTAGGCCGGCTGCGCATAGGGGCGCAGCTGCAGCACGGCGAGCTGGCTGTTGCGGTTGATGCCGATGGGACGATAGGCGCCGCGCGTGGCCGGCGTGCCCTTGCTGCCGTAGCAGTCGTACTCCGTGCCCTGGTAGTGACTGGAGAGCACGTACTTAATGTCCTCGATGGTCACCTTGCGCTCGGGCACGCGGCTCCAGGGGATGTCATCGCTCTCGGGCGTAAAGTCAGCGTCGGGGCCATCCCACACGTCGCTGGGGTTGAGGCAGCGCTGCATGTACCAGGCGCGCGGCGTGTTGTAGACGTGATCGCTGTCGCTGTGGGAGCCAAAGGCCTCGCGCGGGTTGAAGACCGTTGCGGGACCGTCGCCCTCGACACCCAGCGTCAGGTCAAGATGCCACTCGGTCATCCAGGCGCGCAGGCCGGAAGAGCACATGTGGTCGGCCTGGTCGCCCTCGGCGTCGTCCAGGTCAAAGCTGTCAATACCCAGCTGGTTGGGCATGGTCACATAGGCGTCATCGGGCACGCGCTTGGCAATCCAGTGGTGACCGCCGATGGTCTCGAGCCACCAGATCTCGTCCACGTCGCTAAAGGCAATGCCGTTGTTCTCGTAGGTGCCGTAGCGCTCGAGAAGGTCGCCCAGGATGCGCACGCCGTCGCGGGCGGACTTGGCGTACGGCAGCACCAGGGTCACCATGTCTTCTTCGCCCAGGCCGCCGGGCTGTGCCGGAACATAGCCGTCCTCGCCCTCGTTGCCCTTGGCGGGCACGTAGTCCACGAGCGGATCGGCGCCGCGGACGCGCTCGTTGGTGGTGAGCGTCTCGGTTGCGGACATCCCGACGTTGAGCTCGTTGAATCCGGCCTCGGCCCAGATGCCGTGACCGGGGATGACATCGGGGACGCTCGTGTAGCGCATGGGATTATCAGGCAGCTCGATGGTCAGATGGCTCAGAACGCTCGTGTAGACGCGCGGTTGCTCGTCGGGGTGCACCACGCGCATACGCTTGGGCTCAAACACCCCGTTGGACGAGTCCTCGTTGCGGGCAACCAGCGTCGACCCGTCATAGCTCGCGTTCTTACCAACCAAAATCGTTGTGCACGGCATGCGCATCCTCCTCGAGCGAAGAAATCAAACGGTAACAGTGTATCGCTTCGACGCAAAAAGGGCGAAACCGGAGTCCCTTGGGACCCTCTCGAGACCCCAGTGGTCAAAAAATGCCAAATATGAGTACTGTCACCAATTTAGTAACAGCAATTCGCTACAGTCCGAGCGTTGGAAATCCCCATTTGTCCAAAAGTAAGACAACGTTATTCCCCATAGGTCCAATAAAATAGGCTCCCTAACGATATTTAATATCATTAGGGAGTTAAATCAATCTCAAAAATATGTAACCAACAAGGCAACAGTACTCATATTTGGCATTTTTTGACCACGGGGTATCTAACCAACCCCCTAAACAGCCGCGGAACGCCTATTTCGCCGTGCGTTCGGCCGCCTCAATCACGTGCTTGGCGAGAATCGCCGTCGTCACGGCGCCCACGCCACCCGGCACGGGCGTGATGGCGCCAACAACCGGCTCCGCGGCATCAAAATCGACGTCGCCGACCAACTTGCCGGCCGCCTCGTCCCAGTTAATGCCAACGTCGATGACCGTCTGGCCCTCGCGGACCGCATCCGCGCCAATCGTGCGCGCACGTCCGACCGCGGCGACCACAATATCGGCAGCACGGCATTCGGCAGCAAGGTCGCGCGTGTGCGTGTGGCATGTCGTCACGGTAGCATTGCGCGCCGTAAGCATGGCGGCAACAGGACGGCCAATCACCAGCGAGCGACCGACAACGGCAACCTTGGCACCGTCCAGTTCAACGCCATAGTGATCCAGAATCGCCAGAACGGCTTCGGCTGTGCAGGGGGCAAAACCCTCGCCGCGCCCCGAAAGCGTGGTGAGCAGCGAAGCCGGCGTCATGGAGTCAACGTCCTTGGCAGGATCGAGTGCCGCGGCAACCGCGTCCTCGTCAAGGCCGGCGGGCAGCGGACGGAACAGCAGGCAGCCATGAACAGCCGAATCGGCATTAATGTCCCCGATCGCCGCCAACAGCTCGTCCTGCGAAACATCGGCAGGAAGCAACACGCGACGAGCCTCGATGCCAACCTTTTCGCAGCGCTTGAGCGCACCGCGCTCGTAGGACAGGTCGTCCTCGCGCTCGCCCACACGGACGATAGCCAACGTCGGAACAACGCCGCGCTCGCGCAGGGCGGCGCAACGGGCAGCAAGCTCCTCAGTCAAAGCACGGGCAACGGGAGCACCCTTCAGCAGTTCAGCCATGACTATCCCCTCTTCCTGGCTGCGTCGGCGGCGCGGCGTGCCAGCGCATCGGCGCGCGGTAGCCACGTATCGAGCAGTTCATCGCACGCCGCCTCGAGCTCCTCGGCGCGGGCACGATCCTTCATGGACGTGGTGTTCGCAAAGAGCGTCAAGCTCGCACCCTGCATGGCGGCGCGGCAAAAGACGGCACCGCACGCCACGTCGGACAGCAGCTGACGCGACCCCTTGTCTGCCATGTCCTCAAGCAGCGCCAACGCACGGCCGCAGGCATCCATGATGCGGTACGGCGGCATAGCGGCCACATGCAGCGCATCCTGAATCGCCGCGGGCCGAGCCGGGTCCTCGCGCGGAATACCGTACGCAGCGGACACCTGCCCATAGGCTCGAACATCCTCGGCAACCAAGTCGACAAGCTCCTGGGCCAACTCGTCTGCCTGGGCAAATGCACGCGTCAGATCGTCCGCGCGATCGACAAGCGCGGGATTGGTTGCCCCGTAACGCGCGACCATCCCGCACAGCGAGGCGCCCAATGCGCCCACAAAGGCGCTCGCGCTGCCGCCACCGGGAACGGGCTCGCGCGCAGCCAGTGCCTCAGCAAAACCGCGACAGGTTTTATCCATCATCTCTTGGCTCATACGCATGCACCTTCAAGTCACATACATCGGTCGGGTGGCAGCCGCCTGCCGACCGTATCGATCACATAATGGTGCTAAGTCTAGCCCATAAGCAGACGAGCGTCAGCGTACCTGGCCATCGCGGATTTCTATGGCACGCGATAGGCGGCGGCAACGCAAACATGGGACACATGGCCCACCTTTCGAGACTCTCTGGCAGCACAAACCGGGGCATATCTATAAGTAAGGAGCCCGTTGGGGCACGGCTGCGCAACGGCCACAAACCACGAACGGAGGTATTAACGCACTCATACAACCCACGCACAAAGGCATCCGCCGCAAACGAAAACAACGCCCCGACGCCCTCCGACACCGCGATGTCACCAACAGACAAGGAGGACGCCACCATGAAGAAAAAGACCCTATCGATCCTTTCCCTTTGCATCGCCCTCTTTGCCGCGCTCGCCCTTGTGGGCTGCGGCGGGAGCGCATCGGGCGGAGGCGGGGGCAGCAGCGCCGCCAAGAGCGAGAGCAAGGAAAAGGCCCCCGTCGCTAAGAAGACCGACTTTATCTGGTTTAAGGTCGAGATGCCCGAGGGCGTTGGCGTAAGCGACTCCGCCGGCAAGAACGCCGACAGGGTCCAGCTCACCTTCCCCGAGAACGAGAACACCACGGTCGACCGTTTCATCCCCGTTTGGCAAGAGAAGATGACGGCCGAAGAGTCCTTTGCAGAGCAGGCCGAAAGGCATACTGGAACGTTCCAGTGGGAGGATGGCGACCCCGTCGAGTACAACGGCAGAACATGGCTCACCGGAACGTGCAAGGACAACGGCGGCACTTATACCTACCTCTTTACCGACGTCGACACGGGAAGCGTCTATATCATGATTAGGAACGTCGACCTTCACAAGAAAGAAGCCGAGACGCTCCTCAACTCCATCGAGTTCCCCGACGACATGAAGAAAGCAGTTGACGAGGCACGCGAAGTCGAGATTTCGAGCATCGAGATCAAGTAACGGGGCACCCGCACGTGCCTATGCGCACCCGCGCACATGCGCTCCATTAAAACAACGGGCGCCCAACCCGAGGAGGGCCGACAGCATCGGCCCTCCCCACTCTTGCGTCCGCACATATTGCCACTTATCGGCGCAAATCCGACCCCCAGAATGGGACACATGGCCCACCCGAACGAGCCGCTCGCGCGTACAGTAAAGGCAGGTAATCCATGGGCGGTTACAGATCGAGGAGGACACGACCATGAAAAAGAAGGCCTTTGCGATTCTCACCCTCTGCTTGAGTCTCTTTGCCGCAGTTGCCCTGGTGGGCTGCGGCGGAAGTGGCGGCGCTGCCGGCAGTGGCGGTGGCGGCGGAGCGGAAAAGCCAGCCGTGGACATGAGGACCGACTTCATCTGGTTTAAGGTCGAGGTCCCCGAGGGCGTCGAGGTCACCGACGTCGCCGGCGATACCGCCGACAGGGCCCAGTTTAAGTTCACCGAGAGCGAGCACGCCAGCGACCGCTTCATCCCTGTCTTTGACTCCGACAAGAACGCCGACGAACTGTTCGACTACGAGGCCAAATGGAATGCCAGCTTTGAGTGGACCGAGAACGATCCCGTCAAGTACAACGGCAAGACCTGGCGCAACGCTTCCTACACTCATTCGGGCGGCGTGACGACCGAGTACTTCACCGAGGCGGGCGGCGGCAGTGTGTACGTGCGTATCGACAACGTCGAAGAGCACAAGGACGCCGTCGAGACCATGATGAAGTCTCTTGAGTTTGCCGACGACATCGCCGAGGCCAAGACCGAGGCCATGGACGTTAAGCTCGACGACATCGAGATCAAGCGCTAAGCGACTGGCGAGCGCAGCGGGAAACACGAGCGCAGTGCAAACAAGCGACGATACCCCAGCGCTTCGTACCAAGGGAGGGCCGGTAAACCGACCCTCCCTTTCTTATGTCGGCAGCCGACGAACGCGAAGATGCCGGACTCCGAAACCATCCCAGACACGGTAGCAACACAAATAGACAAACACCCCAACACGTCCGCCCGCCGATTTATTGCGCCGCGCAGACAATTAAACCGGCACCTTTAAACATCTGGGCAGTATAGTGACCCAAACGAGTGCATAACCGCACCCTGCGAATGGAGGAGTTATGACCGAACATCATGCCATCAGTCGCCGAGCGTTTACGCTGGGCCTTGGACTCGCGGCGTTGTCGCCGCTTGCAAGCCTGCCCGAAACCGCGGGATTGGGCCTTCCCATGCGCGCGGCATTTGCAGAAGACACGCCCACACCGGCGGCCAACCTCGACAAGTTCGTCATTCGCCTTCGCCCCGCGGGCTATTTTCGCACCGCGAGCGTCAACGAAGACGGCAACGTCATCGGCAACGTCTGCCACCTGTTTAATGACGGCACGTCCAGCAAGCTCATCCTTGAGCACGTAGTGACCGATACAGAAAATACAAATTGGTATGCCATCCGCACCCTGCTCAATTTCGAAGAGCACAAGAAGACGGGCTACAGCATTTGGTCGGTCGATGGCGACTCGGACAAAGACGGAAAGGTCATCCACGTATGGAGTGGCGAGCATGACGGCAAGGCCAGCCGCTCTTTTGCGTTCGACCGCCAGTCAAACGGAACCTACATCATCCGAGACCGCACAAACGAGAAAAAAGACATTAATTACCTGGCCATAGAAAAGGACGGCAAAGACCAAGACAACAACAAGATCTGCCACAAGAGGAAGAGCATTCCGTGGGAGCTCGAACTTGTCGGTTACGACAAGGGCGAGATCAATACCACGGTTAGAAGTATCGACTGGATCACGTATAGCAGCTACGTCGACGGACCATGCTGGATGAAATACGTCGACGGCAACAAATACCTCGACGAGCTGAGCATCCCGGGCACGCATGATTCGAGCACCTGCAGCGTCGACAACGACACCGAGCCCCAAACCTCGCTTGCAAAGTGCCAGCAGGATTACATCCCCACGCAGCTGCTCGAAGGCATTCGCTATTTTGATATCCGACTTGGAAAGAACGACAATAAAGGCGACCCCGGCATCGACCATGGAATATGCTACCTGCTCAAAAAAGACGGGGGCTTTATACATCTCTCCGATGTCATCGGTTACTTCAAAACATTTTTGAACGAACACCCGTCAGAAGCGCTCATCATGCTTGTGTCACGAGGCAACGACGAGGCTACCGACGAAAGTGTTACGACGGCTTTTGCCAATGTTATGGGCAATAACTCCGATCTGTTCTATACGTCGAGCCATGTCCCCACACTGAACGAGGTGCGCGGAAAGATCGTCCTGCTGCGTCGATTTAAACTCGCCGGCGACAGCGTAGACGGCCACACGTGGGGCCTCGACCTCACCGAATGGGATGACAAGATCAAGGCGCATTCCGGAAAGTCCATGTGCCTCGTGAAATACGAGCAAGGCTTTGAGGCTGCGGGCAATACGGGCGACAAAGAGCCCTATAGCACAGCGGTATATGCCCAAGACCATTACAACTGCACGGGATCCAGTAAGATCGACTGGGTCGATATGGCCCTGAAGGCAGCGTCCGAGTTCGAGCGCAGCACCGTAGATATCACTGCCGCGGACGGGACAACGGTGCAGGCAACGGAGCGCTGCTGGTTTATCAACTACACTAGCTGCACGCAAAACAACCCTTTTACCGCAGCGCGAGTGGTCAACGAGCACCTGTACAAGAGCTCGTATATAAACAATACCGGAGTTGAGAGCACAAAGGCGGACTGCCGCAAGCACATTGGCATCATCGCATCCGACTTTGTTGATGCGGCACTGGCCCGGAGCATCTACCAGCGCAATTACAACGATGCGCAGCACAAGCAAACCGTTTCGTGCTATCTCCCGACCCGCATGCGCATGACGTACGGCGACTCGCTGAGCGATGCCTCGCTCCAAGATGGCAAGACCGTTGGCGAGGGCCATTTCCGCCTTGTCGACAGCAGCAACGTACTCAACGTAGCAGCCTCGGGACATGCGTTTGCCATCGAATATGTGGATGTCGACGCCCTGGGCAACGAGACTGTTACGGGGCTGCAGGGCCCTGTGCCCATTGATATCGATCCACGTACGCTGACGCCCCATTTTGAGGGACTCGAAGGCCTTAAGGCCGGCGAAGACGTGCGCGCCAAGATTGCGGCATCACTCGAGGGCAAGCTCGAAACCGATGCCTGCACGGCCCAGCTCGAGTTTGTGCACGACGCGGACGGCGCTCCGGGCACGGCAATGGCCGAGGGCGAAACATTTGCCGCAGGAACGTACTGGGTGCGCGTGAACGGTCTCTTGGGCGACGCGGCGCAGAACTACGCGCTCGCCAGCGACGGAGCCGCAAGCTTTACCGTTGCAGCCTCGGGCAACGCGGGCGGCGCCGGCACCGGTACCGGCGCCAACGCAGATGGCGCCGACAAGAACGGCGGCGGCAACAAGAGCAAGGGCTCGACCGGAAAACTCGCCGACACGGGCGACGGCTCTGGTATCGCCGCCGGGCTCGCCGCTGCCGCCGTGGCGACAACGGTCGCCGGCGCGGC
This sequence comes from uncultured Collinsella sp., assembly GCA_934654515.1. Classification (GTDB taxonomy): domain Bacteria; phylum Actinomycetota; class Coriobacteriia; order Coriobacteriales; family Coriobacteriaceae; genus Collinsella. The sequence continues at coordinate 18,236 of CAKUGA010000006.1, forward strand.
AATGCTTGCCAGTGACCGCGAAAACGCTGGGGACGACAGCGAATAGGCAAGCCCGCCTTTTAGACACATCGACTCAATCGGGGGCGCAGGACACCGTTCTGTGCCCCCGATTTTTACCTTGGCCCGAACGCCGCCATGGGCTACATCACCATGTTCAGCGCGTTAACAAACTCCTGGGCCTTCGCACGACTGCTCAGACTAAAGACGCAAGCGGTTAACAGTCGATTGCGCAGGAAAACGTCGCGACCCTTGATCCTGTTAACGCCCGTGATGTCCTTAAGGTAGACAATCTCGATATGCTTGCCGCCGAAAGTACCCTTCTTGAGCACCTCGATGCGGTTAGGGTAGATCTTGACGTCTTTAAACCTGCCCGAACCTTTGTCCTGGAACAGCAAGGTGTTGTTGTCCATGCGTGTCACTCCCATGGGGTTCGCTAAAACTGCCTCTATGGTCACATTTTAGTCACTTCGGGAATCCTGCACGAAGGCGCTAGGCGACATTGAAATTCGAGTCCGCGCGAGGCTTTAAACTAAATGCAATAAAGATGCATTCCACAAGAGGAAAGTGGGGCGACAGTGATGGGCGAACTGGTAAACCGTGGAGAATCGGCAATCGTGCCAGAAGTTTTTTACAAGCAGGTTTCCTCGATTCTCAACGCCGCTCGCGACAAGGCCTATACCGCCGTTAACTTTGCAATGGTTGAGGCATATTGGGAGATCGGCAAGAGCATTGTTGATGAGCAGGGCGGAGAGGAGCGCGCCAAGTACGGCGATGCGCTGCTCAAGGCCCTTGCAATCAAGCTTACCAAGGATTTTGGCAAAGGCTTTGAGGCAAGGGAGCTGCGTAAAATGCGCCAGTTATATCTCACATTTCCAATTCGGGACTCACTGCGTCCCGAATTGAGCTGGACTCATTACCGCAGGTTGATGCGCATTCCCGACTCCGAAGCGCGCGCTTGGTACATGAACGAATGCGCCGACTCTCGCTGGAGCACACGTCAGCTCGAGCGCCAAATCAACACCATGTTCCGCGAGCGTCTACTTGCCAGCAAGGACAAAGAGACCGTCGCTCAGGAAATCCAAAAGAGCGCCCCCGCTCGTCGCCCCGAGGACATCATCCGCGACCCATATGTGCTTGAGTTTTTAGGCTTCTCGGACGACGCTGCGTTTCGCGAGAGCGATCTAGAGCAAGCGCTCATCACGCATCTTCAGAAGTTTCTGCTGGAGCTTGGCCGCGGCTTCGCTTTTGAGGCGCGCCAAAAGCGCATCACCTTCGATGGTCGCCACTTCTATATTGACCTTGTGTTTTACAACTATCTGATGCGCTGTTTCGTGCTCATCGACCTTAAGACCGATGACCTTACGCATCAGGACCTGGGCCAGATGCAAATGTATGTGAACTACTACACACGCGAGCTCATGAACGAAGGCGACAATCCGCCCATAGGCATCGTGCTCTGCGCGGACAAAAGCGATTCGATCGTCGAGTACACGCTGCCCGAAGACAACGACCAAGTGTTTGCCGCCAAATACCTGCCGTATCTTCCAAGCAAGGAAGAGCTGGCGCGCGAGCTGAGTGCCGAGTACCGCGCCATCAACGAAGCGGCGAACGTCGAGGCGTAAGGGCAACGGTACAGTACGGCCGACATCCCCAAAGTCGTTCCGCACCACCTGGCATACGAGGAGTTTCCATGACAGACAAACCGAAAGCAACGCTCCGCGACTGCATCTATGGGCTCGCCGTCGGCGACGCGCTGGGCGTCCCGTACGAGTTCAGGCCCCGCGGCACGTTCGAATGCACCGACATGATCGGCTACGGCACGCATGGGCAGCCCGCGGGCACCTGGAGCGACGATACGTCCATGACGCTCGCAACCTGCGACTCGATTAGGGAGCTTGGACACATCGAAACCGCGGACATGCGCGACAAGTTCGTAGGCTGGATTGACCGCGGCGAGTATACGATCGACGGCGTTTTCGATTACGGCGGCACGACCGCTCGCGCCCTGCGCAGCGGCAAAGGAGGCTCCGGCGAGCGCGACAACGGCAACGGCTCGCTCATGCGCATCGCTCCCCTGGCGTTCACCGACGCGACAGATGAAGAGATCTGCGAGGTCTCCGCGATAACGCACGCCCACAGAACGTCAACCGACGCATGTGTCATATTTGTCGAGCTGATGAGGGGCGTGATGAACGGCGAGCTTCCCTTGTGGATGCTCCATCTGAAAGACATGCCCGAGCACGAAATCAGGTCCGGCGACTTCGTGCGCGACACGCTTAAAGCCGCTACTTGGTGCTTTGTGAACACCACCAGCTACGAGGAATGCGTGCTCACCGCCGTCAACCTGGGCGACGACACCGACACCACCGCGGCCGTCGCCGGCGCCCTCGCAGGCACGGCATACGGTATCGACGCAATTCCGCAGGAGTGGATTGATGTCCTGCGCGGTAAAGAGCTGATTGAGAGTTGCCTGTTTTAGGACGCCATACAAGAAATAAGGCCGAAAGCATCATGGAGAGGGAGATCGCGAATATCGATGAGTTCCAAATGGACGAAAACGAGATTCCGCTACTCCCAGCGGAACTGAAAGAGGAGGGAAACCTCTACATCCTCCCCGTCGGGCGCCGCCTTCCCTGCGGAGTCTACAGGACCGCGGACGGCGGCTCGCTCATTTATGAGCCGTCCGAGCTCAGCACCTTCGGGCGAATGCTTGCCCAATTCAAAGAGAGCTAGGAGCTTGATTATCCGTTAGATCGATACCGTTCCAAACCAAGGGGCAGGATGTCTCCCACCGCGGCCTATGGGGTAAAATCTAGACCGCCGCGGAATCCGCCTGCAGGCAACGCTCCGATCTCCGATTGGGGTGAAGCCTATGAACTTGTTTCTTGAAATCCTGCGCCTCTCGATGTATGTGACCGGCATTGCCCGGAACCTCTACTCGATCTGGCGGGAATATAAGCAGTAACGGATAGCGAAGGGAGTCATGAAAAGGGCCGGTTGCAGCCGGCCCTTTAGACAATAGCACCTGCGTTGCCCGCGCTTCCGAAGTGTGACTAGCTGAGGAGCGGGTTCCGCGGCACAACCTGATTTTACCCAGTGAGGCGGCTCTTTTGCAGCCGCTCCACCGTTTATTTACATCTAGCACCTGTTAAACGACCGGACAGTAGCTCTCACTCCCCTACTTCCCAAAAATCGCCGCGAACAAGCCCCTGCGCTTGGGCTTCTCTTCTCGATAGGAGCCCTCGGCTGCGGCCGCCACCTGCCGTGGCTGCTCGCCACCCCCACGTCGCACGATCTGGTACAAAAACGGCGACTTAACGTATTTGACCTCGATGGGCGTGGCGTGCACGGTGCTCTCGCCGGACAGATGCAGGCTCGGGTTGAGCGGCGCCACGATATGCGTCTCGCGCTTGTCGCTAAACACCACCGCGGCCGCGCGGCCCGTCTGGCCGTTCACGGCGATGCGCACCTGCTCGCCATCGCGGCTGTCCGTCGCCGGACGATCGACAAAGTAGACCGGCACCATCACCAGGCCGTCCTTATGTTTGCGGGCCTTGCGCGCCCAAGCGCGGATGCTCTTTTTATTGAGCCCCAGCACTGCCTCGGCATCGTTGCCAGCAATGTCGAGCGCCAGCTTATCAATGACCACCTGGTCCTTGGTAGATGCATCGACGGAGACAACGCGAAAGTCACCTTCCTGCATGGCGGGATCGAACGGACCGACCTTGGCGAAGTCCCACGGCTCCAAAATGCCCATAAGGCGAACATCCAGATAGTTTGCCCGCGGATACGCCCAGTCGAGCACCTCGTAGTACACCAGGGTTTCCTTGCTCAGGCCCTTGCCCGGGAAGCTCGCCATCATACGCAGGTCCGCCAGCGCCATGGGGAAATAGAAAAGCATCATGTCGTTTTGGATCGCGTCTTCCACGTCGTGCCCGGCAAAGGCATCCGGGTACTGGCGCACCAGCTGCAGCGCGTTGGCACGTGCCTGCTGCGGCGAGATTTCGCAGGGAATACCCTGCTCCGGCACATACTCCGCACCCACGCCCATGGTCAGACGTTTGCTAAACGCACCGGGCTTGAGCAGGTCGGCAATGCCGATCTTGTTGCCGCAGGACGGGCACTCAAACACACGCTGAGTGGACTCGCCCTCAAAGGACGCACCGCAGAAGGGGCACGGAATGCTCACGTGCGTCGCCTCTTGGAACTCCTGTGCCGTCCCGCGATCTTCCCACAGCAGATGCTCCAGAACCGACTGGTTACGCCAGTGCGAATTAAAGAAATACCAGTCCGGGTCCTCTGGGCGCTCGAGCTGCGACACATGCGTGAGCTTGAGCAACCCGTCAACCACCGTCAGCGGTGTATGGCGAATGCCCAGAGCACTCTTAGGCTCCCTGGCGTCCGCTTGCCACGGGACGACCGTTCCGCAATAGGCACATTCAAAGCTGCGCTTTGCCTGGTGCGAATACATGGGCCCGCCGCAGTTTTGGCATTTAATGGCAAACATCTCGTCCATGGAAACGTCCTCCTTTGCGCAGGGGCTGTCGACATTAAGTATGTCGAGCAAATCCGCGCATGCCCATACCCATGTGGCCCAAAATGGAGCGCCCAAGCGGACGCAAAGTCGCAGCGGACTCGAGGCCGCGCGGACAGTCACTCGTCTCTGCCTTGCGCCCGTTAGCGCCGGCAGACCATTGCTGCATTTTCTAAGCATCCGCCCACAGCGTGCCCGTCCGAGCTACACTATCCCCTTAAACACGATTGTGAGGACGACCGTTATGCTATTTGTAAATCGGCTGGTACATACGCTTGTTCCCGGCAGCGAAAGCGAACCGGTCGATACCTCCTGCCGCACCAACGCTGGCTTTGCCGCAAGCCTCATCTGCATCGGTCTCAACATCACGCTGTGCCTGGCCAAGGGAATCGCGGGCCTGCTCGCGGGCTCCGTCTCGCTTGTCGCCGACGCCTTCAACAACCTCTCCGACGCCTCGAGCAACATTGTGAGCCTGCTCGGGTTCCGACTTGCCAGCCGCCCTGCCGACGAGGGACACCCCTACGGCCACGGCCGCTACGAGTACCTGGCAGGGCTGTTTGTCGCCGTCCTCGTTTGCGCCGTTGGCATCAACCTGATCCTCGAATCGGTCACCAAAATCATCAAGCCCTCCCCCACCGCGTATTCGGCGCTCTCTATGGCAGCCCTTATCCTGTCCATGCTCGTCAAGTTTTGGATGGCGGCGTTCAACCGCGTGCTGGGCAACCGCATCGATTCCGAGACGCTCATCGCCACAGCGCAGGATTCCAAAAACGACGTCATCACCTCGGGCTCGGTCCTGGTGGCAGCGCTTATCTCGCAAACAACCGGCTTTGACCTCGATGGCTGGGCAGGCCTGGGCGTGGGCATCTTCATCTGTATCAGCGGCATGGGTCTGGTGCGCGATGCCATCAGCCCACTGTTGGGACAGGCGCCCGATCCTAAGCTTGTCCAGACAATCCGCGACAAGATCATGTCGTATCCGCAGGTCCTGGGCACGCACGACCTGATGGTGCACGACTACGGTCCCGGTCGCCAATTTGCCAGCGCCCACGTGGAGATGCCCGGCGAGGGCGATGCATTTGAGCACCACGAGATCCTGGATACCATCGAGCACGATATCAAGCGCCAGATGGGCATCGGTATCACGCTGCACTGCGACCCCATCGCCACAACCGGCGACGACCTGCGCGGCTGGGTCAAACGCGGCATCATGCAGATCGACCCCGCGCTCTCCATCCACGACCTGCACGAGCACGACGGATTCGTTTCGTTTGACCTGGTGCGCCCCGACGGCTTTGACCTATCCGACGAGGAGCTGCTGGAGCTCGTCACGCGCATCGTGCACGAGCGCCGGCCCGACGTCTCATGCGTCGTCACGTTTGATTCGGGCTTTAGCTCGCCCGACCGTCCAGCAGAGCAGCTGTAGCCCACTTAACAGCTAGTTTCCCTGCGCGCCCGAGATGCCGTTTTGCAGCGCGTTCCAGGCATCCGTCGCCATATCACCCAGGTTCTGAGCGGTGTCGCCCAGGTTCTGGGCCGTGTCGCCCAGCTCTTGGGCCTTGTCTCCCAACTCCTGTGCCTTGTTGCTCAAGTCCTCCAACGTATTGGAGCTCAAGCTGTCGGTACCGCTTTGGCCGTCGGACGAGTTGCCCGAGCTGTTCTTGTGCGTGAGTTGAATTTCGAGGTTGCCGTTGTCGTTATAGTAGGCAGAAGTAACGACCCAGTTGGCATCGACGACGGGCGTTGAGCCATCATCAGTCAGGACCACTGCATTCGAAAGGTCGGCGCCACGCGACTTGAGAAGTTTCTTGGCGTTGGACCAGTACTGCCCCGGGATATCGCTCAGATCGACGGTGCTAGACGAGGCGGACTCGGTTTGCTCGGCAGCGGTATCGGCCGTTGAACTCCTTCGCTTGTTGAGCATGCCCGACACGATGGCAAACACAACCGACAGCGCAAAGAAGATCGCCAGCACGATGAGGATCTTCTTGATCACGCTCGACGAACGCGACGGCTTCTTCTCCTCGTCCTCGCCATACTGAGGAATGGACTTGGGATACTCGCGATACGGCTCGCGCGCGTAGGCATCGCGCGACTCATAGCGAGGCTGCGCCGTGCGAGGCATATACGTCGTCTGCTGAGGCTGCGGAATGGGATTTTGCGGCAGGTCATCATAGGGATTCGGCGTCGAGGCGGCATAAGAATTCTGCGGCGCGTAATCAAACGGGTCCGGAGCTGCGTTGCCATAGGAGCCTTGCGAAGATGCAGCGTAAGAATCCTGCGCCGCGTCTCCATAGCCCATAACCCGGGTGGGCTCGGCAGAAGGCTGCGTCGCGGCGGGGTCGGTATAACCGGGGTTGGGAACAACGCGGGTCGCATCGGCGCTATCGCCAGCCTGCGCGGAACCGTAACCGCCCATCACGGTTGTCTTGTCCTGATCCATGCAACGATTCCTTTCCGTCGCGCGTGAGCATCAAGTTATCCATGCATTCTACCCGCGCAAAAGCCTATGATGGGCAGAGCCCGTCGGTATCTACAAGACATGCGCGACAGGTGGCAACAAGCGAATCGAGGAACGTCATGGCAAAAAGCAAGCTCATCAAAGATACGACGCGCGCCGAACGCGAGGAGATCATTAAGCTGGCACTCGCGGGTTGCGGCAACGGCAGCTGCGATAACTGCGGAAGCTGCAGCTTGGGGGCTGGCGACCCCTACGGTACCTACCAGCCCTACATTGACGGCGAGATGGAAATCGCCGATATCAACATGATGGTCGCCGAGCGCAACGCCAAGCTCTTCGGCCTTCAACGCGGTTAGAAAACAAAAGCCCCGCCGGGCCTTGGGGGCACGGCGGGGCGGGCAGGCAGCTAGGGGCAACAGGCCTAGAACAGGCCAGTGATGTTGCCGTCGTTGTCGACGTCGATGTTCTCGGCCGCGGGGACCTTGGGCAGGCCCGGCATGGTCAGAACACTGCCAGTCAGTGCGACCACAAAGTGAGCACCGGCGGAAACCTTGAGCTCACGCACCGTGATGCGGAAGTTCTCGGGAGCGCCCAGGGCCTTGGCGTTGTCGCTAAAGCTGTACTGCGTCTTGGCCACGCACACCGGCAGGTTGCCAAAGCCGTTCTCGCGCAGCTCGGCGAGCTGGCGCTTGGCGGCCGGCGTAAAGTCAACGCCGTCGGCGCGGTAGACCTTGGTGGCAATGGCCTCAAGAGCGTCGGCCACATCGGCGCCGTCCTCATAGGCAAACTTGAGCTCGCTCGGCTGCTCAATCAGACGCATAACCTCATCGGCAAGCTCGAGCGCGCCCTCGCCGCCCTTGGCCCAGACCTCGGAAAGCTTAACGTTGACGCCGAGCTTCTGGCACTCGGACTCGATGAGCGCAAGCTCGGCCTCGGTGTCCGTCGGGAAGCGGTTGATGGCGACTACGCAGGGCAGACCATAAACGTTCTGGATGTTGTCGACGTGACGCAGCAGGTTGGGCATGCCGGCCTTGAGTGCCTCGAGGTTCTCCTCGTTGAGGTCGGCCTTGGCGACGCCACCGTTGTACTTCAGCGCACGAGCGGTCGCGACGACCACGACGGCGCTGGGGCGAACGCCCGTCATGCGGCACTTGATGTCGAGGAACTTCTCGGCACCCAGATCGGCACCGAAGCCGGCCTCGGTAATGGCGACATCGCCAAAGCGCATCGCCATACGCGTGGCCATGATAGAGTTGCAGCCGTGGGCAATGTTGGCGAAGGGACCGCCGTGAACAAACGCGGGCGTGCCCTCGAGCGTTTGCACCAGGTTGGGCTTGAGCGCGTCCTTAAGCAACGCGGCCATGGCACCCTGGGCCTTAAGGTCGCGGGCACGGACGGGCTCGCCGGCAAAGCTGTAGCCGACGACGATCTCGCCCAGGCGCTCCTTGAGGTCGTTAATGCTCGTAGACAGACACAGGATTGCCATGACCTCGGAGGCGACGGTGATATCGAAGCCGTCCTCGCGCGGCACGCCCTGGGCCTTACCGCCAATGCCGTCGATGACGTGGCGCAACTGACGGTCGTTCATATCGACGACGCGCTTCCAAGTGATGCGTTTAACGTCAATACCGAGTTGATTGCCCTGCTGGATGTGGTTATCAAGCATGGCGGCCAGCAGGTTGTTGGCAGCACCGATGGCATGGAAGTCGCCGGTAAAGTGCAGGTTAATATCCTCCATGGGGATGACCTGAGCCCAGCCGCCGCCGGCAGCACCGCCCTTAACGCCAAAGACGGGGCCGAGCGAAGGCTCGCGCAGGGCCACGGCACTCTTGACGCCGCGACGGCGTAGGCCGTCGGCCAGGCCGATGGTCGTGGTGGTCTTGCCCTCGCCCGCGGGCGTGGGGTTGATAGCGGTCACGAGGACAAGCTTGGCCTGGTGATCAGTTGGCTCGTTGAGCAGGGAATAGTCGACCTTTGCCTTGTCAAAGCCGTACGGAATCAGATGCTTAACGTCGACGCCGGCGTTCTTGGCCACCTCGGTAATAGGCAGCGGCGTAACAGAACGTGCGATTTCGATGTCAGTAGGCATGGGCGGTCCTTTCGTTACCGGATGAGAAAAAGACCAGTCCAGCATAGCACGCACGCGCAATAGTAAAACACCCATAACCGATGAACGGCGATATGTTTACCCGATGCCCAGCGATAGCCCAACAGCCCGCCAAAACAAAGCGCCCTAAACGGTAGGTTCAATCCCCAGGTGCTCAAAGGTGCGAAGGGTTGCCTGACGGCCCTGCGGCGTACGAATCATCAACCCGCACTGCAGCAGATAGGGCTCATAGACATCCTCGAGCGTGCCCGGGTCCTCGCCCACCGCGCTGGCAAGGGTCGTAAGTCCCACGGCACGACCGGAGAACGTCTTAGCGAGCGTCTCCAAAATGCGAATATCCATCCAGTCCAGACCGAGCTCATCGATCTCGAAGAACTCGAGCGCCTGGCGACAGATATCGAGCTCGATGGGACCGTTGCCGCGCACCTGTGCGTAATCGCGCACGCGCTTGAGCAGGCGGTTGGCAAGACGTGGCGTGCCGCGCGAACGCGAGCCGATCTCGAGTGCACTGGGATGGTCGATCGTCACGCCCAGGATAGTCGCCGAACGCGTCACAATCTGCGCGAGCTCTTCGACCGTGTAGTAATCCAGGCGATATGAAATGCCGAAGCGGTCGCGCAGCGGGCCGGTCAACATGCCCGAGCGGGTCGTGGCCGCTACCAGCGTGAACTTGGGGATATCCAGGCGAATCGAGCGCGCCGCCGGACCTTTGCCGATCACGATATCGAGCGCAAAGTCCTCCATCGCGGGATACAGGACCTCCTCGACCGAACGGTTGAGACGGTGGATCTCATCGATAAACAGCACATCGCCCGGCTGCAGGTTGGTAAGGATAGCCGCCAGGTCACCGGTACGCGCGATGGCCGGACCGCTCGTCGTCTTAATCTGGGCGCCCAGCTCGTTGGCGATAACCGTAGCCAGCGTGGTCTTGCCCAGACCCGGAGGGCCCGAGAAGATCACGTGGTCGAGCGTTTCGCCACGGCTCTGCGCCGCTTCGATCAACACGCGCAGGCTCTGCTTGATGTGCTCCTGACCGCAGTAGTCATCCAGGCGCTGAGGGCGCAGGGTACGGTCGACATCGAGGTCCTCGGGCGTCAGCTCCGAGCCCACCATGCGCTCGCCATGCGCCATGGATGCCGCCGGCGAGTTGCCGGGCGTCGCCCACAGGTCCTGAGAGTCATCGGCTTCCCACATCACGCATCCATTCCGAGTCGCTTAAGCGCCGCGCCGAGCAGGTCCTCGACACGCATATCCTGCCCATCATACCCGCTCAGGGCGACATCGGTCTCCTGCGGGCTAAAGCCCATGGAAAGGAGCGCCGCACGGGCGTCATCGATCGCCGAGGGCGCGGCGGCGGGCACGGGCATCGCGACCTGTCCGGGAATCACGTCGACCGGCACAAAGCCCTTATCCTTGGCAAAGGTGCTCTTAAGCTCCAAAATCAGGCGCTGAGCCGTCTTTTTACCCACGCCGGGCACCTTGGCCATGCCTTTGTCGTCCTCGGCCATTACCAGCGAATACAGCTGTCCCACGGTATAGGTGGAAAGCACGGCGAGTGCCAGGCGCGGACCAACACCCGAGACGGACACGAGCCGGTCGAACATCGTGCGCTCGTCCTTGGAGGCAAACCCAAAGAGCGTCATGGCGTCCTCGCGCACCTGCATGCGCGTGTAGAGGCGGACCTCGCCGCCGGGCGTCGGCAACGTGGCAGCGGTGCTGCCCGAGATGCCGAGCTCAAAGCCCACGCCCGACACATCGACGACAGCCGAGCTCATTGTTGCCTCGACAAGCGTTCCATGGAGCTGGGAGATCATCAGTATCCGGTTCCTCTCTGTTGATAGAACTCGCCGCCAGTAAGGGCGCGGGTACGGCTGAGGTTTACGTGGCAGATGGCGCAAGCCAGGGCATCGGCGGCATGGTCGGGATGCGGGTCGTGGTCGAGCTGCGTGAGCGTGCGCACCATGTAGGCGACCTGCCGCTTGTCTGCGGCACCGGTACCCACCACAGCCTGTTTGATTTGCATGGGCGTGTACTCGCCAATCTCGAGCGCGCACTCCGAAAGCGCAACGAGCGCGGCGCCGCGGGCATGTGCCGTGGGGATGGCCGAACGAACGTTGGCACCAAAGTAGATGCTCTCGATGGCAGCCGTGTCGGGGCGGTACCGCTCGACCACGCCCTTAAGGTCATGGGCAATGTGCGACAAGCGCACCGCGAGCGGACTCCCGGCACTGGTCTCGATGCAACCGTAGGCACGGCAGCGAACCTCGCCGCGCCGCTCCTCGATAATCCCCCAACCCGTATGGGCCAAACCGGGGTCGATACCCAAGATAACCAAGCCAGCCTCCCCTCGCCTTTTGCCAAGCGCAAGGCAAGGCCCCGCGCATCATTCCCGAACGTCTGTTCTAGAATAACACAACGGGGCCAAGATGCTTAAAGCAAGATTGATTCAGTTGAGGCGACGTAGCTGGAACTTAGCCCCATCCCCGACTTAATTCTGGCTGAAAAACGGGAATTGTCTTGGATCCACTGGCGGATGAGGCATCGGCATGCCCTGAGGTCCACCTTGCGGACCACCCTGACCGCCCATCATCTTGTCGATGGCGTCCTGGACCTCGCCCTCAAACTTCTTCATGCCCTCGTGCAGACGGCGCTGACCGTCCTCGGAACGCAGCTCCTCCATCTGCTCGGGCGAAATACCCAGCAGCTCACCGAGCACGCCCATCATCTCGCTTCGCATGCGCTCGCTCGTATCCTCGTCGGCAAAGCGACGCACCTCGGCGCGCGCCAGCGAATCGACCGTCATGCGCTCTTTACCGCTAAGTCCCAGATCGGACCACGCGAGCATATATGGCCAGGAGCGCTCGGCAAACGAACGAGCCGAGACGATCGGCGTCGTCGGCAGCTGGTGGCGGGCCGCCTCGCCCTGGCGCACGAGCATCAGCAGCAGCGAACAGGCCTCGGGCTTGCCGGCGGCCATCGGAATATCGTCGAAAGGACGATTGCGGTCCACATGTGACTCGAGCGTGCCATCGACCTCACCGGGTTCAAGCCCACCGAGCAGCTGCGCCGCGCGGTCGAGCATGTCGACCGGACCGTCGAGCGTCGAGAGCGCCCGCGCCAGCACGCGCTCCATGCAATCCTCCACCGCGTTGAGCGTCACGAGCTCCTGCGGCACCACGGCAGACGTACGGTTGCGCACGCGCGCCACAAACTCGAGCGTCGACAGGTACACATCGCCAAAGGGCGCGTAATCGCCCTGGTAGCCACCGCAAAGCGCCGGCGCCGCCAGCGCGTACTCGGTTTTGGACAGCGGGCTCAGCGCCATCGCGCCCAGCTCGAGCGCCGTATCCTCCAGCATGAGTCCCAGCGTGCGCGAGCGCAAGCGTTCGGCGTCACCCGCCGACACGTCGCGGTCGAGCACACGCGCGGCATCCGGCGCATCGCGCTCAACCGTGCGAATATGCAGGCGCTCGGCAATGGCACGGACGGCGGCACAACGAGCTGCCTCGGCCTCCTCCTGCGCCGGCGTAAAGATGCGGTTGCGTCCCAGCACCAGACCGATCACATTGCGCGGACCCAGGGCGTCGACGGCAAGCGCCGCCAGCAAAGACGACGGCAGGTCGCCCTCGAGCGCCACCACGGCGCGCGACGCACCGTGGGCGCGGGCGTTGTCGCGCACGGCAAGTACCAGGGCCTGCCACAGCCACTCCTCGGAGCGAAACTCCGGCAGCTCATGGTCCTCCAGGGCATCGAGCATCACGCCGCGCTGAATCTCCTGAACCAGCAGGCTCTCCTCAAAACACGGCGCCTGGGCCACCACGCGACCGCAGTCATCGAGCACAAACGACCCGCCGGTATACACCGACTCGTCGTACGCACCGACCGGCGCCATGCAGGCAAACCACACGCTGCGCTTGGATGCGATCTTGCGGTAAGCGCCACTGCGCACGGCGGCGATCGCAGCGGTCTCGCGGTCGGTCATATCGAATGCGTTGAACTGGAAATAGGCAATGAGGTCGACACCGGTCGGCAGCATCTCGAGCTCGCGGTCCAGGTCGAAAATCACCGCAATGCGCACACCGTCCACATCGAACACCGGCGGCGCCCAACGCGCGTCGTTGTTCTCGCCGCGTTGCAGGGCAATGCTTGCGCGCGCGGGCACCACGCGACCGTCCTTGAGCATCATGTAGTCGAGCAGGGGCTGGCCCTCAAACGAAACCGCCGCGGGCACGATGCAGATCATGTCAAGCTCCTGGATACGCTCGGCGACACCAGTCAAGCCGGCAAGCATGTCGTGCTCAAAGTCGGCAGTGCCCACCAGGCCCCCGGGCATGGCGCCCATAAAGAGCGGAGCCGGAACGCACAGCACGCGCGCCCCGCGCTCGTGGGCCAGACGAGCCTGGTCCTCGATGCGGCCGCAAATGCCCTCAATATCACCCAGGCGCATATCGATCTGTGCAAGCGCGAGCTTCATGGCTCAGCCCTTTCCGTCGTAAACCATCGTTGTCGTAGTAAAAGCGCCGGCCGCATAATGCAGTCGGCGCTTGCATGTGCATATGCTAGCTATGATACCCCGAGCGGGGGCGTGCTCCTAGAACGTCGCGGACCACAGCCCGTGCAGGTTGCAGTAGGCATAGACGGTGCCGGTCTTGGAACCGCCGGCAAAAAACGTCGCGGGCTTCATGCCGGGCTGGAGGTAATGGACCTCCAGACGGCCCTCGGCCTCAAGCGCGATCCATTCGATATAGTGCTCGGGCAGGCTGGGGTGCTCAACCGAACCCACGCGCGCACGGATTACGTGACCGTCGCGCTCGCTCTCGACGACGGGCACGTGCTTCTCGTGCGCCGCGTCCTCGGTGTTCGCGGTCAGCTCCGTGCAGCCAGCGGGGGTTGCAACGTCGTCGCCAAGGGCGGCAATGAGCTTGCCGTCGGGGTCCTTAAAGAATTTCGCCATGATGTTCTCCTTTGCTGATGTGCCGGTGTTCTCGATGTCTCTTATGCCCAAAGGCAAACGAACCATCCACGACATCGCAAATGAACACATAACGAGCGAGGCTAGCGTCCGTCGCCTCCCAGCAGTGCCAAGACGTCCTCGCGGGTAAACAGCGCCGAGGAGATACCGTCGCCGCCGAGCACGCTGTTGACCAGGTCGCGCTTGGACTCCTGCATCTGCATGATGCGCTCCTCGATCGTGTCCTTGGCGATGAGCTTGTACACGGTCACGGTGTGCTGCTGGCCAATACGGTGGGCACGGTCGGTCGCTTGGTCCTGCGCCGCCACGTTCCACCACGGGTCGTAGTGAATGACCACGTCGGCGGCAGTCAGGTTGAGGCCGACGCCGCCCGCCTTGAGCGAGATCAGAAAGACCGGTACCTCGCCCGCCTGGAACTGCGCGACCATCTTGGAGCGGCTCTCCTTGGACGATGCGCCCGTGAGCTTAAGAAAGCCGATGTCCTCCTTGGCCAGGCGCTTGCCGATGATATCGAGCATGCCCGTGAACTGGCTAAACAGCAGAATGTGGTGTCCGCCGTCGAGTGCTCCGTGAACGAGTTCCATGCAAGCATCGAGCTTGGCGCTCCCCGCCTTGTAGTCCTCGTAGTGTAGATGAGGGTCGCAGCAGATCTGGCGCAGCTTGGTGAGCTCGGCGAGCACCTTGAGCTTGTCCTTCTTAAACTCGTTGGCTTCGCGATGCTGCACCTGCTGGGCGATGCGGTCCTGGTTAGCCAGGTAGAGCTTGCGCTGCTCGCCGGTGAGCTGCGCCATGACCGTGTCCTCGATCTTCTCGGGCAGGTCGGCCACCACGTCTTCCTTAACGCGGCGCAGCACAAACGGTGACACGAGCGCCTGCAGGCGAGCGGCGCTATCGCCCTCGGCGTGTTCGACCGGGCCCTCAAAGCGCTTGGCAAACGACTCGCGCGTGCCCAAAAGGCCCGGCATCAAAAAGTCGAAGATGCTCCAGAGCTCGGACAGACGGTTTTCGATGGGCGTGCCCGTCAGGGCAAAGCGCACACCGGCGGGCAGGCGCTTGGCGGCGCGTGACACCTGGGTGAGCGGGTTTTTAATGTACTGGGCCTCGTCGAGCACCACGCGGGCAAAGTCCTGCTCGGCATACTCGTCGATATCGCGGCGCATGAGGTCATACGAGGTCACGACCACGTTATGCTCGGCGGCCCCGGCTATCTGCACGCGGCGCTGCGCCTTGGCACCCACGATGGCGCACACATCGAGCGACGGGGCAAAGCGCTCCAGCTCGGCAGTCCAGTTGTACACGAGCGATGCGGGGCACACCACGAGCGTGGGCTTGGTATCACCCGCCTCCACGCGCGCCAGGATATGCGCGATCATCTGCAGCGTTTTGCCCAGGCCCATGTCGTCGGCCAAAATACCGCCAAGGCCCAGATGCTCGAGCGAGCCGAGCCACTGATAGCCATCGACCTGGTAGCCACGCAGCGTGGCCTTAAGAGATGCCGGCACCGTAAAGTCCATCTTGCCGAGCGTGTCCAGGCGCTCGACGGTGCGGCGGAACGCGGCATCGCGATCGGCCTCGAGCGCGGGCGTGCGCGCGAGCATGCTATCGACAAACAGGGTGCTCGATGCGGGAAGCGACACGCCATCGAGCAGGTCGACGGCATCGACGCCCAGGTCCTCGGCAAGGCCAAACGCGGCGCGGGCGCCCTCGTCCAGACGCACGATGTCGCCGGACGTCAGGCGTGCAAACGTCTGGTGACGCTTGTACGAGTCCAGATAGATGGCAAGGTCTGCGGCCGAAAGCCCGCTCGCGCCCAGCTCGACGTCGAGCAGATTGCTCTTGACGGTCGCACGCACCGAAAGCTTGGGCGCAGGACGTACCGAAATCTGGCGCAGGCGGTCGCTGAGCATGACCTCGCCAAGCTCGGACAAGGCGGCAAGGCCCTCGGTCAGCAGGCGGAACAGGCTCTCGTCATCGCGCTCCTCAAACGCCAGGCCGCCCTCGTGGAAATCGAAGTACATGGCAGCCGTGTCCATAACGCGAAACTCCGCCACAACGTCGCGGGGCGGCACGCCGGGGCGCTGGTCCTCGAAGGGGCTTCCCGGAGCACCCAGGCTAAAGAGATCTGCCGACCAATCGCCGTAGGCGACCGAGATCTCGCAGGTCACAAGCCCGTCACTGACACCGATTGACATTGCAAAGCTCGGCTCGGGCGCCACGGTGTCGAGCACGGCAGGAGCGGTGAGGTCGGTGTATTCGCGCAGCACGGGCAGCGCCATGCGGCAGAACTCGCCCACCTGCTCGGCGGCAATATGGGCGGGCGTGCGACACGGCAGCAAGCGCGACAAAAAAGGTGCGGCATGCTGAGCAAATGCAGCGTCGGTACGGCGCGCACGGCGCGTGTCAACCAAGTAGGCGACATCGCCCGACGCAAAGCAGTACATATCGGCGGGCAGGCGCAGGTCATAGCTACCACCAGCCGCCGGCGCGATTTTGGCGGCAAGGAGCGGCGGTTGTTTTGCCGAGGCCTCGTCCTCCCCCACCGGCGACAACTCAACCGCCACCTCGTAGGAACGATGCGTCGTCGTCCCTCGAGACCAGGCAGGCTCAAGGGAAATGGTCCTGCCGCGCAGCAGGTCCAGCATGTATACGATGTCATGCTCGGACAGCGGCAACTGACGCCCGGCAACAAAGCCGCTGCGGGCAAAGTCATACGATGCCGAACGCGAGCTTGTAATGTCGCCCAGGTAGGCGACCGTCATCGTGACAAGATCGAGCAGCTTTGACGAAACGTCATCGAAGGCCTCGGGCACGTGGGCAAACGTAAGCTTCTTGCCGTACGAGAACATGCCGCCGCGCACGTAGGCATCGGCCATGCCGTCGATATCCTTGACCACGTAGGAGACCGATCCACAGCGAATGCGGAACTCGAGCGCCCAGCTAAAGCGGTCAGCGAACAGCGGATTGTAGTACGGCACCAACGAGGGCTCCAACGCCGCTTTGGGGGCGTCGGGATCAACGGCACCGGCAAGCTTGCGGCGCATGCTCGCCAGCTCATCCATGCGCGCGTCCGAAAGATCGGAGAGCGCCGCCACAAGGCTCGGGCTCGTGGGGACGGGCGCCGGAAAGGGAAAGTTGGGGTTGACGGCCGGCGCTTTGGGTGCGGTGCGCGCGGGCTGTTTCGACTGCGCCGTAAACGTGCGAACCGGCGTGCGCAGCCCCTCAACAGGCTCAATGCCTCTGGTGTCCAGGTACGCCAGCGCTGTGGCGATGGCGTGTTTGCACATACCGGGATAGCGGTATGCGGCGGGGCAGTCACAGTCGTAGTCGATAACCTCGTGCTCGTCCATATCAAGCGTCACGTGCGTCTTGTACAGGTCGCCGCGCGAGCCGCGCACCGAGCCCTCAACCGTCACGTTTTTGGAGAAGCGCGAGCCGCTGTCCTCAATCGACAGCACGGCACCGTTGAGCATGAGCGAACGCCCCTTCATAAAGGTGCCGCTCAGCGCCGCCTCTTTGCGAAGCGCCTGCACAAACGTCCCCAGTGCCATCACTTCCTCCAATCAACCCGCCAAATGATTTTTCTGGGACGGGGATGAAAAAATCATTCCCCGCCCCAGAAAGGCAGCCCGTTACGCATCACCCAAAATGATTTTTAATCCCCGTCCCAGAAAAATCATTTTAGATCACCGTTACTCTGCCCTGATTACCCACAATGGCCTTGGCCTCGGCCAGCAGTGGAATCGAGCGCGCGTTGACCTTGGCCGGCACCTCGGCGCGCAGCACGCGCCCGTCTACCTGCTCAATGAAAATCTCCACGCGGTCGCCGCCCGGGTTAGTCGTGAGCACCGTGGCCAGGCGCGCCATATTGCCCTGGCTAAAGCGGCTGTTGGGCACCATGACCTCAAAGACCTTGGGCTTGTTGTTCTCCTCGTTGAGCTCCAGCGGCACAATCTCCTGCGCGATGATCTGGTCGCCGCGGTCCGAGCGCTCGAGCTTGCCCTTAATGCGCACAAAGGCGTCGGACAGCTGCGCGCCGGTCTCGGGATCGACCTCGCCGTACAGATACCCCTCGGCCTCCTTATAGGTCTTGGGGAACACCACGACCGTGGCCTCGCCTTCCATGTCCTCGAGCTGCACGATGCCCATGGGGTCGCCGTTTTTGGTCACGCGCTTGGACACGCTCGAGACCATGCCGGCCCACCACAGCGCCTTGCCCTCGGGAATCTCCTGGTTGATGGTGCCGCCCGTGGGGTTTTGGACCTCGTAGCCGGTATCGATCTGCGAGAACGAGAAGTCGCGCGCTTTGCTGAGCGCATACTCAAACGGGCGCAGCGGATGGTCCGAGACGTAGATGCCCAGAACTTCCTTCTCCTGGCTCAGCTTAAGGTGGCGGTCCCATTCCTGGCCGTCCGGATCGGGCACGCTGACCTCAAAGCCCGAGCCCTCAACGTCGCCAAACATGTCGAAGAACGAGGTCTGGCCGCTCGCACGGTCCTTCTGGCGCTTCACCGCGGCGTCGATGATGTTCTCGGGGTTGTTCTTGTCAACAAAGTGCATCATCTGACGGCGCGGATAGCCCGTGGAGTCGAAGGCACCTGCCTTGATCAGCGATTCGATCACGCGGCGGTTGGCCTGGCTCGAGTCCACGCGCTCGACAAAGTCGTGCAGCGTCTTAAACGGGCCGCCCGCCTCGCGCTCGGCGATAATCGCCTGCGCCACGCCGGTACCCACGCCGCGGATGCCGGCCAGACCAAAGCGCACGCCTTCCTTGGTAGCCGTGAACTCGGTGCCGGACTCGTTGACGTCTGGCGACAGCACGGGGATGCCGTCGTGACGGCACGCCGAGACGTAGTGCACGATCTTGTCGGTCTTGCCCGTGTAGGACGTCAGAACGGCCGCCATGTACTCGTGCGGATAGTGCGCCTTGAGCCATGCCGTCTGCATAACCAGAATGGCGTAACCGGCGGAGTGCGACTTGTTAAAGGCGTAGGACGCGAACTCGAGAACATCGTCCCAAATCTTCTGGGCGACCTCGCGTGTGTAGTTGTTCTTGATCGCGCCGTTCATCCAGTGGTCGTAGGTGGTCTCGTCCGAGCCATCCTCCCAGTGCAGCACCGTCGACGTGAGCAGCTTGATCTTTTTCTTAGCCACGGGCTTACGGATACGCGAGTCCGATTCGCCCTTGGAGAAGCCGCACATCTCGACGGAGATGAGCATAACCTGCTCCTGGTAGACCATGGTGCCGTAGGTTTCGCCCAGGATGTCGTCCAGGCGGTCGTCGTAGGAGACCGCCGGCTCCTTGCCGTTCATACGGTTGATGTAGGACGAAACCATGCCGGCGCCCAACGGGCCCGGGCGGTACAGGGCGATCAATGCTACGACGTGCTTGTACTCGGTGGGCTTCATGTTCTTGATCGTGGCTGTCATGCCGGCGGACTCGACCTGGAAGACGCCGGCGGTGTGGCCGGAACCCATGAGCTTAAAGATCTCGGGGTCGTCAAAGGGAATCTCTTCCTCTTTGATGTCGATGCCGAAGTTCTTTTTGATGTTTGCCTTGGCCTTGGAGATAACCGTCAGCGTGCGCAGGCCCAAGAAGTCCATCTTGAGCAGGCCCATATCGGCAACGGTATGACCCTCGTACTGGGTAATCTCGACGCCGCCCTTGGTGTCGAGCTTGGTGGGCACGTGCTCGTTGACGGGGTCGCGGCAGATCAGAACGGCGCACGCGTGCACGCCCTCGCCACGGGTGAGGCCCTCAATCGAGAGCGCCGTGTCGATGATGCGGCGGGCGTCGTCGTCCTTTTTATAGGCCTCGGCAAAATCGGGGTTAAACAGATCCTCTTTGCCGGGCTGCTTTTCGAGCACCTGTTTGAGCTTGACCTTGGGGTCGCTCGAGACCATCTTGGACAGGCGCTGGCCCATGTAGACCGGGTAGTCCAGGACGCGCGCGGCGTCGTTGATAGCCTGCTTGGCCTTAATGGTCGAGTAGGTGATGACGTGGGTGACCTTCTCGGGGCCGTAGAGCTGGCGAACGTGCTCCACGACCTCGAGGCGCCGCTCATCGTCGAAGTCCATATCGATATCGGGCATCTCGGTACGCTGCGGGGACAGGAATCTCTCGAACATCAGGCCGTTCTCGAGCGGGTCGAACGCGGTGATGTTCATGGCGTAAGCGACGATAGCGCCGGCGGCCGAGCCACGGCCGGGGCCGACGCCGATGCCGTTGTCCTTGGCCCATTGCACGTACTCGGCAACGATCAAAAAGTAGGCGGCAAAACCCTTGTCGCAGATGACCTTGTATTCGTACTCAAAGCGCTCTTTGATGTTGACGCCACCGATCTCGCGCGTGGCCCAATCGTCACCATAGTGCTGGCGCAGGCCCTTCTCGCACTCGCGGCGGAACTGGCTCTCGTGTGTCTCGCCGGGGTCGAGCAACGGGAAGCGCGGCAGGATGATGGAGTCCCAGTCCAGCTCTACGTAGCACTTGTCGGCGATCTCGAGCGTGTTGTCGCAGGCCTCGGGGCAATACGGGAACATCGCCCGCATCTCCTCCTCGGTCTTCATGTAAAACTCCGAGCCAGTCATGCGCATGCGGTTGGGGTCGTCGACCTTGGCATTCATGCCAATGCACATGATGACATCCTGCACCGGCGCGTCCTCGCGGCGCAGGTAGTGGAAGTCGTTGGTGGCGATGACCTTGACGCCCACCTGCTTGGCGATATCGATGAGCGTGCGATCCATCTGCTCGTCGGTCAGGCCGTTATCGGTGGTAATGCCGTGTTCCTGAATCTCGATATAAAAGTCGCCGGGTTCGAAGGTGTCGCGGAAGGTCTCGGCCCACTTGACGGCGCCCTCCATGTCGCCGCGGTCGATGTATTTGGGGATGATGCCCGCGATGCAGGCGCTGGTGCAGATCATGCCCTTGGCGTGGCGGCGCAGGTTGTCGAGCGTCACGCGGGGCTTGTAGTAAAAGCCCTGCACGGCTGCCTCGGAAACCGTCTGCATCAGGTTGACGTAGCCCTCCTGGTCCTTGGCCAGAAGGATCATGTGGTAGAGCTCGGGTTTATGGTCGCGGGCGAGCGTCTCGTCCGGCGTAAAGTAAACCTCGCAGCCAAAGATGGGCTTGATGACCAGGGGCGGCTTGAGCTCGTCGATGTTGCCCTTCTCGTCCCACATGGCCATGTCCTTCACATACTGGGCATGCTCGCGCGGGTTTTCCTCGGGATCGGGCTCCACCAGCTCGTCGCGGCGGTCCTTTTCCAAGAAGGCCTTGTCGTGGCTCCAGGTTTTGTACTCGGGCGTATTGTGGTTGACGGCGTCGCAGGCCAGCGCCAGATCGGGCACGCCATACATGTAGCCGTGGTCGGTAATGGCCACGGCGGGCATGCCAAGCTCAACGGCACGGTTGACCATATCCTGGATACGGGTTGCGCCGTCGAGCATAGAGAAAACAGTGTGATTGTGCAGATGGACGAATGCCATGTGATGAGCTCCGATGCGGGTTCGTGTTCTGACTGAACGATTTTACCGCACGGCACGGACAGTACCCGAACCTAGCCAAACCCACACGGCTCCTACTGCAGTTGCGGTGAAATACGGACTGATTGGCGGCTTTTCTGGCCAAAACAGTCCGTATTCCACCGCAAGTTATTGAGGCTAGAGGTTGTAGGTGACTACTTGGGGCTCGGCGGGTTCGACGAAGAGGGCCGGATCTGCCTGCTCCACGCGGACGAACTTGACCGTTACCGTCACAAAGCCCGCCTTGTGCAGAACGTCCGAATAGACGCGCGCCTGCAGGGCATGCTTCTCCTGCAGCTGCTCCGGCGTCTCGTCCGGCGTGCCGCCCGTCTTGTAGTCGATAACCAGCGCGCGCGTGGGATCTGCCGGATCGGTCGCCAGCGCATCGATGGCGCCCTCGGCATACGCACCGTAGCGGGCGATGTCCTCGTCCTCGCAGCCCAGCGAGAAGAACGGCACCTCGGCGCGGACACACGGCCACGCGAGCAGCTCGGCACGGACCGCCGACCTGAGCCAGCGGTCCAGGGCAACGTCAAAGCGCTCGCGCTGTTCCGGCGTCAGATGCCACAGACGAGCCAGCGCATCGGCACGCGCGACGGGCAGCGTATCGGCACCCATCTCAATCAGCCACTGGCAAGCGGCATGGAACGCCGAGCCCAGCGCCATGGGGTTGCCGGCGGGCTCGACAACAGCCACGTCTGCATCCGTCATCTCGGAGTCATCCAACTCCGCATCGTCGCCAGCCTCGTCCATGGGCACGCGGGCCTCGGCCGCATGGTCCTCGGCCTCGGCATGCAGCGCCGCGGCAATCGACGAATAGCTGTACGAATCGCGCGCCGGATACGGACAGGTGCCCATACGCACGCCCACGGCCTGGGGATACACAAGCTCAAACGCATCGGGCTCGGGGTCGGCAGGACCGGGCGCGGTTGCGCGGGCACCCGCATCAACAACCTCCGCTTCCGCATCACCACGGACAAGCCTGCCCTCGGCATCCAGCGAAGCGTTAGCCTCAAACGCCCGCTCGCCAAAGGTAAAGTTTGCCAGCGAGATAAGCTCATAGTCGCCCGGCTGGGAATTGTCGAACACCAAGTGGTCGGCATCGAGCTGTGGCATACCCAGGCCCTGGCCAGGCAGAATACGGCGCAGCACGTCATAGGTCAGGTCGGACTCGACGTCGAAAGACGGCGCCGGCACCTTACCGCGGCTCACGGCGACGTCCATCGCCAGAATCACCAGCTCGCGCGCACGCGTCATGGCGACGTAGAGCAAGCGGGCCCGCTCCTCGAGCGAAAGTTGCAGGTCGTCGTTGCGCAGGCGCACAAATGCCTCGGCGGGAGAACCCGTCGCGCAGGCGTCGTCCATAAGTTCCGGCGAAAGCCACAGCGACGTACCCTTGCCCTTAAATGCGTGCTCAAACTGCTTTTTGACGTCGTCACCCTTGACGAACGTGCCGTCCGCGAGTTTAACGCCATCGAAGCGTGCCGGCAGCGCCACAACCTGCGCGCCGCCCTCGACGCGCCCCATCTGGGCGGCTCCGGTCGACTTACGTACGCCAAAGCACTCGGAAACCGCCACGACCGGATATTCCAGACCCTTGGACGCATGCACCGTCATGATGCGCACCGCGCCGTTGCCATCCTCGTTGAGCGCGCCCGGCGCTTCCTTACCCGCCAAGAAACGATCGAAGGCGAGCGCAATGGAGCGCGGCGAGTTGCCGAACTCGGCCTCTGCCTCGGCCACGGCATCGAGCGCCTTGAGCACGTTGGCGGCGATGGCCTTGCCCTCGGGGCCACGCTGCGCCAGGCGCACAAACCAGCCCGAGGCGTTGACCACATCGCGAGCGATTGCCGCAAACGAATCGCGGCCTACGCGACGGAACGCATAGCGCAGTACTTCGCGGGCACGCGTCACCAGTGGCAGATTCTGCAGGCCGGGCACGTCGCAGTCGCTCATAATACCCGCATCGATATTGCGGCGCGAGGTCTCCCCCGTCTGCTCGTCGAGCTTGGTCGCCAGCGCCAGAAACTCCTGAGCGCCCAGGGCAAACATCGGCGAGGCCAGCAGCGGCATAAGGCCCTGTGCCGTATCTGCCGGGTTGGCAAGCGCGCACACCAAGGCGCGAATCGCCTGTACCTCGGCAGCCTGGGCAAAGACCGAGCCGCCCGCGATGACGCAGTCGAGTCCCTGGTCGCGGAACGCCTGGGCATAGACGTCGGCATTGGTCATACGACCCAGCAGCAACACCATATCGCCCTGAGGCTGCCCCGCCTTGACGAGCGCATGGAACCGCTCGGCAATTGCACGGGCCTTGGCCTGCGTGCGCTCCTGCGTACTGCCGCCGGCAACGAGCAGCGCCTGTCGGCGCGAAGCCTTAGCCCTGAGCTTGTCTTCGCGCTCATCGCTCGGCTCAAGATCCAAAAAGCCCTGCATCAAACCACCGGTATCGCCGTCAAAGACACGCGCCACGTAGCGCAGGACCTCGTCGTGACTGCGGAAGTTGCGCACGAGTTTGACGAGCTCGCCGGCGGATGCCCCGGACGAAGCCGGTGCCCCGAACGCAGCGAGGACGGAGCCCGGGGTTCCGGCAGCTACCGCCGCGCCCGAAGCGCCCACCTTGCGCTCCTGGCGGCGGAAGACCTCGACCTCGGCACCACGGAAGCGATAGATCGACTGCTGCGCGTCGCCCACCGTGCACAGCGCACGCTCGCCCGCACCCGTCAGGTAGCGAATCAGATCGACCTGCATCTGGTCGGTGTCCTGGAACTCATCGATCATGACCATCTTAAAGCGGCCCTCGTAGGCGGCTCGGATGGCGGGATAATCGCGCAGAGCCTCGTAGGCCATGCGCAGCAGATCGTTGTTATCGAGCGCAGACTGGTCGGCCTTGAGCGCGCGGTACTCCGCCTCTACGGCACGGGCGAGCCCCGTCAGCGCATCGAGCGCCCGATCGCCGCAAGCCAGCACAATGTTGACAAACGTGTCGGCAGCCTCTGCCTTGAGCAGCTCGACATTCTCCTTAGGGAACATCTTGCTCGCGCGCGGCATGCCGCACGACATCATGAGCCGCGCCACATCCGCCATGGTCTTGTCGCTCGCCTCGAACGCGTCGATGGCCTCGAGCGCCACCTGCGCCTTCTCGGTCGCGGCCTTGCTCGCGCCGAGCGCCGCACGATAGGCATCGGCAAGTGCCGAGGTATCGGAGCATCCGCGAAGCACGCACACGTCGTCCATACCACCCGGCAGCTGGCTGGACAGCTCCAGCAGATCGCGCACCAAGCCCTTGATGGTGGTGCCGCCACCAAAGGGACCGCCCTCGCCCGCCATTGGATACCAGGCATAGAGGGCTTTGAGCGAAGCGGCGAGCTCGGGAGCGGCGTCGGGCGCCGTCGCACGGCCCAGCACATGCTCGACAGCCTGGTCCATGAGCTCATCGGTATCGGTGAGCACCGTAAATTCGGGGTCGATGCCCAGCTCCAGCGCATGCGCGCGCAGGATACGCGAACACATGCCGTGGATGGTCGAAATCCAGGCATCGTCAACCGTCAGGGCTTCCTCATCCATGCCCTCTTCGATAAGCGCACGGCGCACGCGGTCGCGGATCTCGGCCGCGGCGTCCTTGGTAAAAGTAATGGCGAGCACCTGGTCCAGATGCTCAACGAACGGACCGGATTCAGGCGAGAGTGCGTAGACGATACGGCGCGTGAGGGTGAAGGTCTTGCCCGAACCGGCGCCCGCCGAGACAAACAGCGGGCGGTCGAGCGTTTTGACAACTTGCAGCTGTTGCGGCATCAAAGTCGAAAGATCCATGGTCTACACGTCCCTCCTTACAAACGTTCCTTCGTGGTTATACGAACAGCGCGCGTGCGCGGCCTGCGCCGATGCCGGATCAACGGCAGCCACGACGCCCGCCTCGAGCTCGCGCAGGCGTTCGGCAATTCCGGCCTCCACGCGGTCGAGCAGGGTGTCAAAGTCCATATTGCCGCCCTCGCCCGGAAATCCCTTCTTTAGGCCCGGAATACGACCGTCGCCGCGCTCCTCCTCGAGCAGCTCGTCACTCGCGGCGCCGCGCAGCGCCGGCTTGCCGCCCTTGGTCGAAAAGTAGAGCGCCGCGCGCGTGTTCAAGTCCAGCGCCCGCCGCATGGCCTGCGCGTAGATGAGCGTCTGGGTATGCGGCGGCAACCAACGCGGGTCGTCGGCGGGCACCGCGCCCGTCTTCTCATCGAACACCGTGGGGTCGGCGAGCTTATATTCCTCGACGCCCGAACGATGCTTGTAGTCGATCACCACGGCACGGTTCTCGGCATCCACGTCCACGCGGTCGATGCGCCCGCCGAGCGGCCAGCCGGCATACTCGACCTTAAGCTCGTTAAACGCAAACTCCAGATAGCGCGGGGCAAAGGGCGCAAGCGCCTCGGACTCATAGGCGAGCACGCCCTCCAGCTGCGGCAAGATCTCGGCCACCTGGCGCTCCTCCACCGGAGAGAGCGGCACGAGCGGGCCCTCGGTACCGCGCTTGCCGGCGTGCTCGGTCAGGGTCTCGTCGAAGACCTCGCGCAGCAGCTCCTGTGCGCGCGGAAGGTTCATGGGCGTCACGCGTTCCATGCCCTCCTGCGGCAGGCGGGCATGCAGATGTTCCAGCACATCGTGGACAAAGTTGCCCTTCTCCATGTTGCCAAAGCCCGCATCGATGGACTGGGGCTTGACGCGATACGACACGAACCAGCACAGCGGACACGTCGAATACGCCTCGATCTGCGATGCGGACGTCAAGCGCGGCACGAGTGGCGCATCCTCGCCCTCGCCGTCGCGACGGCGCAGGACCAGGTACGGCACGGCCTCGGCACTCAGATGCTGAGGGGCCTCGCACGCGACCCGCTTGCGCTCGAGCCCTTCGCCGGCGGCGGGGTCGAAGTCCCTTACGATATCGCCCTCGCCCACGCACGTCGCCTTGGCGGCACCGGCGACCTTGTCGGTGCCAGCGGCCTTGTCGGTGCCAGCGGCCTTGGCGTCGTCAGCGGCCTTGGCGCGCGCGCGCAACTCAGTCCACACGGCCGCCGGATAGCACTCGCGCGCCTGGCGATCGTGGGTCACGCGGGCGAGCGTAACCGGACCACGCGACGCTTGCATCGCACGTCCAAAACGCACGCGCAGCAGGGCCGCGGGTTCAAGCGTCACGCCGTCGCGACCCAACTCTTCCGTCAACGTGGCCAACGGGCCCTCCTCATGCGAGAGCGGATAGCTGTCCAGGTCGACATCGGCAAACAGCACCGCATCGTAGCTGTTGGGACGCAGCGCCGCCGCATCGGCAAGCGACACAAAGCGCACCTGGGCGCGCGGTATGCGGTCGACCTCGTAGGTCTCGTAATCGTAAGCGGTACTGCGCTTATCCACCTTGGTGCGGACGCCATCGAGCACGGGCACGGTCGCCGCCTGCGACACATCGAGCGCGCGGGCGTCGTTCATAAGGATGTCGATGGCATGGCGCAGCAGGGCCGTCTCGGCCTGGCGACGGGCCTGACCGTCAAGGCCGCCCAGGGCGCGATCGGGCAGCGCCTCGGCAACCGCGAGCATGGCCTTGAGTGCCGTCACGGGCTTGTCGCGCCATAGCGCCTGGAACACATCCGAGACCACGCACGGCACGTTCTTAAACCAGTTCTGGTCGCTGGCCGCCTTGCGCGCACCCCTCACCTGGCCCTGCACGCTCTGTAGCAGGCTCTTCACGCCCGCAATGGTCTTGCTGCGCGACAGGCGCATGTTCTTATCGAAGGTTCGCGCGCTGGCGGCGTCGGCACCCGAAAGCGGGCTGTAGATCCAGTCGGTAAGCTCCGGGGCGGGCCACCACTCGGTCTTGGAGGCGCTGCCCTCATCGGCGGCCTTCATGCGCTCGATCAGGTTGGCAAGTGCCGTAAACTGCCTGCCCGCGATGGATTGGGAAAACGCCGTGAACTCGGTTGTCTCGGCCGCAATGTGGCGCGCCGCCAAACGGGCGGTAAGATCGCCGAACAACTGGGGTGCCTGAGCGGACACCACGAGCACGCGCGCAGGATCGGCCGGCGCTGCAGCGCCATCGTGCGGCACGGCGCCCTCGCGCGCCTTTACCAACTTATCAATAGCGTTCGCATAGGCATAGGCACGGGCATGGGGACCGGCCACCTCTAGAAAGGCAGGCTGAGCGGCGGGCTTAGACGCAACAGCATCCTCCCCCAGCGGCGCAATCTCGAACAGCACGCCGCGGGCATCAAAGGCCGCGGCAAGTTCCTCACGCATTGCCGCCTGCTCGCGGGCGAGCAGCACGACGACCTCTCCCCCGCCATTCGCCACAGCAGACAGCAGCTCAAGCAGGCCATGCGCAAACGACGTGACGCCGCGCACGAACACCGCGCGGGCGCAGGTTGGCAGATTGTCGGCCAAGGCACCGGCCATCATGTCGGCCGCCTCGCAGGGCTCGACCATATCTCGGCGGTCCAAGCCGCTCGCATAGGCACGCAAAAGCTCAAACACACGAGCCTCGGCGTCACTTTTGGGCTCGGGCTGGCAAACGCTGTCGCAGCGGCGCTCGGCACCCGTTCCCGCCACGCCCGGAAGCACATCGCGGGCCATGCGTGCGAGCATGCGCACCGTGCCCTGGCTGCGCGAAAGCGGCTGTAGATCGGCATCGTCGCGACGGGCGACCATATCCGAGAACAGCATCTGACGCTGCAGGTTGTCGACAAAGCTACGGCCGTCGCCCATCAGCTCCCACAGCGAACGAAGCCACGACGAAGGAGTCTTATAGTCGACGCCCAGCGAGGCGCCAGCCATCGCCGCATCGTGACGGCACAGATCGAGCTCGGCAAACGTAGGCGCCAGCAATACGGCGCGCCCATGGCGGGCAACCAGGTCGGCAAGGAGCGCGGCCTCGGCATTGCTCAGGTCCGTACCGGTATTGGTGGTATAGATTCGAACAGGCATGGTCCTCCACTCAAACCGTTCGTAATATTCAATGTATCCATCCTACCCGCCCGCGCGGACAACATGGCACCAAAAAACCGCCCCCGAAGGGACGGTTCTGTGCAATTCGTTTTTTGCCGTTGGCCTACTCGCCATCCTCCAGCTTGATGAGGATCTTGCGGTAGCCGCCGTACTCGCCGTTGAGCGCCTTGGACACACGGCTCACCGTGGTGGACGAAGCACCGGTGCGCGCCTGAACCTCGACATAGGGCTCACCCTCGTCCAGATAACGCGCGACCTGCAGGCGTTGCGAAAGATCGCAGATCTCGCGCGGCGTGCAGATATCGGTCAAAAACGCTTGAATATCCTTCTCGTCGTCCAAAAGACTAAATGCGTGGACCAGCTGCTTGACATCAGGCTTGTCAAACATGTTCTCGATATTCATCGATCACCGCCAAACCCGCCAAAAGGCATCGAAGTTGATACTGACATCGGGCATCGTTCGCCCGTTCTATGCAATAGGGCAACGCCTGTGGCTTTTGCCCGTAGCAGTGTAGCACACCACCAAACTAAAGCGACAAGACTCTCTGCCAGCGGCGCGTTTTTCAGGACGAACGCCGTTTTGAAACCGAATGCGCACGTAAGCTCCACGAATATCTGAGACAATGGGCGGCCGAACAAGGCGGCACACCCGCGCAGCCGTCCAAGCTGCCGCAGCAAACCGCTTCACGCGACACCAACGCACCCTGCGCAAGAAAGGATTCACACCATGCGCTTTATGCTTAACTGGCTCTTCACCTCAATCGCCATCGCGATCGCAACGTTTCTCGTCCCCGGCATTCAGCCCTTCGGTTTTGCCGAGGCCTGGGTCTGTTTCGCCTTCGTGGGACTGTTCCTGAACATCGTCGATTCGCTCGTCAAGCCGTTCCTGACGGTCATCTCGCTGCCACTCACGATCATTACGCTGGGTATTTTTCAGCTCGTAGTCAACAGCTTTATGCTCGAGCTGGCCAGCTACCTGTCGGTCAACCTCCTAGGCGTCGGCATTTCCATCGCCAGCTTTGGCTCGGCCTTTATGGGCAGCATCCTGGTGTCCATCATGCGCAGCATCCTCGACGGCGTCGCCAACGATTAAAACAATCTGACGCCAGGAGTCGCAGAAAATCAAAGCAAAGGCCGCCCATCGCAAGAACGGGCGGCCTTCTTTGTCCAGTCTCAGAGGGTCAGAAATTCCAGCATTTCTACCCCGTCCCCACATGGCAGGTGGGGCTAGATCACGTAGTCGTAGCCTTCGTTGGGCGCGACAAGTTGGTCGAGCGTCACGCCGTCGAGGTAGTCGTTGATGAGCTTGTCCAAGTTCTTCCACACGTCGAGCGTGGGACACTCATCCGATCGCGAGCAGCCCTTGCAGTCACCGTCCAAGCATGCGACCGGCGCCAGACTCCCCTCGGTCAGGCGCAAGATCTCGCCCACCGTGTACTGTTCGGGCGGGCGCGTGAGCACATAGCCGCCGCCCTTGCCGCGCATGCCCGAGAGCATATTGGCGCGCACGAGCGTAGCCAGAATATTCTCGAGGTACTTCTCCGAAATACCCTGACGCGCCGCAATCTCTTTAAGCGGGATACGGCCTGTCGCCTGGTGCTCGGCCAGGTCGACCATAACGCGCAGGGCATATCTGCCCTTAGTAGAAACCAACATATATAGTGCTGCCTTTCGGTCTTTTAGTTCGTTGAAATTCTAGCCGAAAAACTGGTTTTGAAAACTCCCATTCCAGTCCAGCGTGTTAATCATCTTGCAATAAATATCTTTTTCCTATTGCATTAGTAGGCTTTAGTGTCTACTATGCTTTTCAACAGCTAAACGAACAACCTATTAGGTTTATGGGTTTAGCTAATAAGAAACGTCGTCATTCACCCGGCAACCAGCAACTTGAACACTTTGGAGGTTCACCATGAGCAAGGTTTACACGTCCATCGATCAGCTTATCGGCCACACCCCGCTTCTTGAGCTCACCCACTTTGAGGCCGACGAGGACCTCAAAGCACGTGTGCTCGTCAAGCTCGAGTACTTCAACCCCGCCGGCTCCGTTAAGGACCGCGTCGCCAAAAACATGATTGACGAGGCCGAGAAGGCCGGCAAGCTCGTGCGCGGCGGCGACTACACCATCATCGAGCCCACGAGCGGCAACACCGGCGTCGGCATCGCCTCCGTGGCGGCCGCCCGCGGCTACAAGGTGATCATCACCATGCCCGAGACCATGTCCGTCGAGCGCCGCAAGCTGATGCAAGCATACGGTGCGCAGCTTGTGCTCACCGACGGCTCCAAGGGCATGAAGGGCGCTATCGCCAAGGCCGAGGAGTTGCAGAAGGAGACCCCCAACAGCATCATCGCCGGTCAGTTTGTGAACCCCGCGAACCCGGCCATCCACAAGGCCACGACCGGCCCCGAGATCTGGGACGACACCGACGGCCAGGTCGACATCTTCGTTGCCGGCGTTGGCACCGGTGGCACCGTGACCGGCGTGGGCGAGTTCCTCAAGGAGCAGAACCCCCAGATCAAGGTCGTCGCCGTCGAGCCCGCCACCTCCCCAGTGCTTTCCAAGGGCCAGGCCGGTCCGCACAAAATCCAGGGTATCGGCGCCGGCTTTGTGCCCGACGTCCTCGACACCCAGGTCTATGACGAGATCATCCCCGTCGAGAACGAGGACGCCTTTGCCACCGGCCGCGCCGTGGGCAACAAGGAGGGCGTGCTCGTGGGCATTTCGTCCGGCGCCGCCGTGTGGGCCGCGCTGCAGCTGGCCAAGCGCCCCGAGAACGAGGGCAAGACCATCGTGGCCCTGCTGGCCGACACCGGCGAGCGCTACCTGTCCACGGCGCTCTTCCAGGACTAGCTCCTGCTGTTGAACGGATGAGCTCAAAGCAAGCCGGTCTCCCCTCTCTTCTGGCGGCCTGAGCCCATCTCGTTCGGGTGTCCCACGAAGCACCCGAACTTGCTACAATATCTGCGGCGCGGAACCAGCCTCCCGCGCCGCTTTTCTTTTTTGGCCGCATGCCACCAAGGAGAACCTCCCCATGCACAACAAGCGCGTGCTCGTCGCCATGAGCGGCGGCGTCGATTCCAGCGTGACCGCGTACCTGCTCAAAAGCCAGGGCTACGAATGCGTTGGCGCCACCATGCGCCTCACCTGCCCCGCGCCCGATCCCATCACGGGCATGAGCAAAGTCGACCGCGACATCGCCGACGCCAAAGCCGTTGCCGAGCGCATCGGCATCCCCCACCACGTGCTCGACCTGCAGCAGACGTTCGACCGCAGCGTGATTGAGCGCTTTGTGACCGCCTATCAGGAAGGACTGACGCCCAACCCCTGCATCATCTGCAACCGTCACATTAAGTTTGGCGCGCTGCTGGACGCCGCGCTGGACATGGGCTGCGACTTTATCGCCACGGGCCATTACGCCAAGACGAGTCAAGCGCCCGACGGCACCTGGCAGCTGCACCGCGGCGAGGATCCCAAAAAGGACCAGAGCTACTTTTTGTATTCGCTTACGCAGGAGCGCCTCGCGCACACGATCTTTCCGCTGGCAGGTTTGGACAAAGAGCGCGACGTGCGCCGCATTGCCGCCGAGCAGGGCTTCACCAATGCCAAGAAGGCCGAAAGCGAGGACATCTGCTTTATTCCCGACGGCGACTACGCGGGCTATATCGAGCGCCGCTGCGGACATCCTGCCGCGCCGGGCGACATCGTATGGCGCGACGGCAGCGTGGTCGGGCGCCACAACGGCGCGCTGCGCTACACCATCGGCCAGCGCAAGGGCCTGGGTGTCGCGATGGCGCACCCCGTGTATGTGACGGGCGTCGACGCCGCCAGCAACACCGTACATCTAGGCGAAGCCGAGGACCTAACCGCCTCGGCGCTAACTGCCGATGAGTGGATCTGGAGCGCGCCGGACACGCGCATGGAGGCTGAGCTCAACGCCGGCGGCATTCGCGTAGGTGCCAAGTACCGCTACCGTCAGAAAGACCAGGCAGCGACCCTTACGCGTGACGAAGACGGGCAAATACTGCTAACTTTTGACGAGCCGCAGCGCGCCATCGCCCCCGGCCAGGCCATCGTCGTCTACCGCGGCGACGTCGTCCTGGGCGGCGGCACCGTTACGGCAGCCATCAAATAGCCGCGGGATTATCGCCGCACGTGTCGAAGCACTTCAACAGCGGCATTCACCTCGATTACGCGACGCTCGAGGCCGCGGCAAATGGCCTCGAGTCGACCCTCCGCCGTCGCCCATTCGCTCTGCGAAAGGATCTCGATCGCCTCATCAACAAATCCGTTGAGCCGCGATGAATCGAACCAATTGAGCGAGTCCGCAAGCGCCAGCTGGACGGAAGGGTCGGGCCCAAACGGCTTAGCGGCAAACCCAAACTCCCCAGCTGCGAGCACGACAGTTGGCACGTTATACCACAGACAGTTGCCGCTATCGAACAGCGGTGCAGGCCTTATCTCCAGGGTGTCGACATTGCGGATGATGCCGAAGTTTCGCCAATGGCGGTCGCTGTTGGCCAAAAGGGCATCGCAGACAATCATCTGCGACATAGACCTTCTCACAGCGGCCTCATCGGCACCATGCTTGCTAAGGTAGCGGCAGTACCGGTCGTACGTCGAGCTTCCTCGCTGGCCGCCAAGGGCGTTCTTAACGTAAACAGCCGGAACGTATTCCTCGCGGCCGTCAAGAAAGTCGTCGCACAGACACACAGGGCCATCGAACATCCGCTCAACCGTATAAGGAACAAACTCGCCCTCCGACAGCAAGCGACGATGTAGAGCCGTTGCAACCGCCTCGTTAAAGGGGCGCTGATCGTCCATCCCGCACCCTTTAGCCAAAACGCGAATGCCGTTTCGGATCATCCACGATTTAGGGAGCTCGCCCTCGGATGTGTTGTCGGGATTTTTAAGACCGATACCTTCCAGCCAACCCGAGCGCTCTTCGGGCGCCGATCGCTCAAAATCATTCTCGAAGTAATTGAGGTTTCGCCATTCGAGCCCGTCGCATTCTGCCGGCCGCAACCAATAGCAATCCGAAAGCGAGAGACCCAGGCACTGAACCGGAACCTCGATGCCACTGGAAATTCCCAGTTCACGATAGCGCGAGACGAGTCCGGGGCGGACGTCAGGCACCGACCGATGGCTCCACCACACGTTGAGCTCCCGTTTATTCACCGTAGGAGAAGAGCTCGAGCACGTGCCAAACGGCATCCTCTGTGCATCGAGTACCTCGGCGATTTCGAAGGAAAACTCGCGCGTCGGATCAAACGAAACACGCGCAACCTCGTAATCGGCGGACATCAGCGTAAACTTGCGCCCCACATCGGCCGCAGGACGGCGTCCACGTTTGCGGACCTTTTGATAAGCGAGCGCAGAATCATACTCAACCATCTTCCGTCCGCCCACAATATCGAACGCGAGCGTTCCCGATGCGGCAAGTTGAGATATGCGGGCTTTCGTAACGCCCAACAGGCGGGCAGCATCACCCATAGACAAGTACTCAGACGTATCCATACACCGCATCACCTCGTTAAGTAATTTACAAGTTTAGTTAATAGATTACAGACATCATAATACTAAACTATCCAAAGCGAAAAAAGGCCCGAGAAATCGGGCCTTAGCGATTGGTCAGCCGAGTCGCAAGCTGCTCCCCTAGCGCTGAACGTAGGCGCGAACCAGCTCGTAGGTATTGCGCACACCGTCGATGTGGCTGCGCTCGTAGTTGTGGCTCGCGTACACGCCGGGGCCGATCAGACCATGGCGAATGTCGTAGCCGGCCGAGAGCGTGGCCTCGACGTCCGAACCGTAGTGCGGGTACACATCGATGGCGTAATCGAGCTCCAGCTCGCACGCGATGTTGGACAGTGTGGTTACCAGGTCGTAGTTGTACGGACCGCCCGAATCCTTGGCGCAAATCGAAACCATGCGCTCGGTGCAACCCAGGTCGTCGCCCACGCAGCCCATGTCCACGCTGATCATCTCGCGCGTGTCGGCCGGCACAAACGCACCGCCGTGGCCGACCTCCTCGTACACCGTAAAGAGCAGCGAAACCTTGCGCGAAAGGGTCACCTCGCCGTCGGCAACGGCGCGGGCCAAACCAAGCAGAATCGACGCGGACAGTTTGTCGTCCAAGAAGCGGCTCTTGATGTAGCCGCTCTCCGTCACCGTGGTACGCGGATCCATAGCGATGATGTCGCCAGTCTGAATGCCCAGCTCAAGCACATCATCCTTGCTGTCGACGTTCTCATCGAGCAGGATCTCCATGTTCTTCTCGATAGTCTTGACCGGCTCATCGGCCACATGTGCCGAGGGCTCGGTGTTGAGGACCACGCCTGTGTACACATTGCCGTCACGCGTGTAGACGGTGCAGTTCTCGCCATCGGCCGTAGACCACTGATGCCCGCCGAGGGTCGTGGGGCGCAGGCGACCATTGTCCTTGATGGAGCGCACCATGGCGCCCAGGGTATCGACATGGCTCGCCAACACAAGCGGCTCACCCTCGCCACCAAGCTCAACCAACACGTTGCCCTTATTGGAGTGCTCGGGGCCAAAGCCCATATCGCGCAACGTTTCCATTAGATAGTCAGTAGCCGCACGGGTATAGCCCGTGGGAGAAGCAATAGCAGTCAGCGCCTTCAACTGGTCGGCAATATAGGAGAGCGTAGAATCCATCTGGGACACCAAAGTCACCCTTTCATA
>CAKUGA010000007.1 GCA_934654515.1 uncultured Collinsella sp.
TGACCGTCAAGGCGACCGACAACGGCGACGGCACGCTCTCCTGCGACGTCTCCTACGACGGCGGCTCCGCCCCGACGTTCACCAACACCTACGAGGCGCCCAAGGGCTCGCTCGCCTTCACCAAGAAGGTCGAGGGCGCGCCCGAGAGCGATGCCGGCAAAAGCTTCAAGTTCCGCATCGACTGGGACACCGCGCGCGAGAGCGAGGAGTTTAAGCTCGCGGCCGGCGAGTCCAAGACCTGGGAGAACCTCGACCCCGGTCTTGGCTACACCATCACCGAGCTCGACGTCCCCGCGGGCTATAAGGCGAGCGGCACGGTGACGGGCTCGATCGCGGCCGACAGGCAGTCCAAGGAGAGCATCACCAACGTCTACGCCGCAAAGCCGGAGGGCGCGTTCGTTGCCAGGGCGACCAAGACGCTCAAGGGCCGCAAGCTTAAGGATCGTGAGTTCACTTTCGAACTCGTGAAGGTTAAGTCCGACGGTTCCGACGGCAAGGTCGTCGCCAGCGCCGAGAACGATGCTGCGGGCAACGTGACGTTCCCCGGCGTGACCGTGACCTCCGCAGGCGAGCACCGCTACCGCATCCGCGAGGCTAAGGGTAGCGAATCCGGTATCACTTACGATGCGGGCGAACACGACGTGATCGTCAAGGCCGCACCGACCGATGACCCTTCCAAGCTCTCCTGTACCGTTAGCTATGCGGACGGTGGCATCCTCAACGCTTCTCCGAAGTTTGAGAACACCTACACGGCGCCCACGGGCAGCTTCAAGGCGGGCGCCAAGAAGACCCTCGACGGCCGCGGCCTCAAGGCAGGCGAGTTCGAGTTCGAGCTGCTCAAGGTCAAGTCTGACGGATCCGACGGCAAGGTGGTCGCCACCGCGAAGAGCGATGCCGACGGCAAGGTCTCGTTCCCCGAGGTCGAGTTGAACGCCGCGGGCGAGTACCGTTACCGCATCCGCGAGAAGGCCGGCTCCAAGCGCGGCGTCACCTATGACGCCTCGGCGTACGACCTGACGGTCACAGCCGTCGACAACGGCGACGGCAAACTGGAGTGCACCGTCTCCTACGACGGCGGCGAGGCCCCGACGTTCACCAACCGCTACGAGGCCAAGGGCTCATTCAGGGCCCAGGCGATCAAGAGGCTCGACGGCCGCGGCCTCAAGGACAAGGAGTTCTCCTTCGAGCTCATCGATAAGGACGGAAACGTTGTCGCGACCGCGAAGAACGGCGCTGACGGCAAGGTCGAGTTCCCCGAGGTCGAGCTGAACGCCGCGGGCACCTACGCCTACAGCATCCGCGAGGTTGCGGGCGACGACTCCGGTGTGGTCTACGACATCGCTGTCCGCAACCTGACGGTTACGGCCACCGACAACGGCGACGGCACCCTCAAGTGCGAGGTCGCATACGAGGGCAGCGCTATGCCCGAGTTTGTCAACGTGCTCCGGAAGCCCGGAATTTTTGTGGCACGCGCGCATAAGGTGCTCAACGGACGTGAGCTCAAGGCCGGCGAATTCACCTTCGAGCTCGTGGGGCTCGGTGATGACGGCTCCGAGGGCGAGGTACTCGCTACTGCTGAGAATGACGCCGCGGGCAACGTGGTGTTCCCGGCCGTGGAAGTCGCCTCTGCCGGTACGTATCGCTATCGCGTCCGTGAGAAGGCCGGGTCCGAGTCCGGCGTCATCTACGACACCGCGACGTACGATCTGACAGTCACGGCCGCCGACAACGGCGACGGCACGCTCACCTGCAGCATCGCCTACGCGAATGAGTCGGAACCGCAGTTCGTGAACACGTACACGCCGCCGACCGTTCCGCCATCGAACCCGCCTGCCAACCCGCCATCGACCACGACGACCACGCAGACGACGACTACGCACAAGCGGAAGCGCGGCACGATGCCTTCGATGGGCGACGATACATGGGCGCTCGCCTGCGGTATGGCGCTTGCGGGTTCCGTGACCTGCGCGCTCGGCATTGTCTCCCGCCGTCGTAAGCGTCGGTAGGATCTGACCGGCGGGCAGCCATGCGAGTGCACACGGCTGCCCGCCGGCTAACCGGTTCAGTTGCCAAAGAAAACCCGGTTCCGTTGCTGCGGAACCGGGTTTTCTATTCCGTTTGTCTCATCACAAAGAGGTTTGTCTGCGAGGCTCTGTGCTTCGAACCGGCAAACATCTCGATCTGTAACATCTGGACGGTAAAAATGCCTCTAACTGTTACAGATTGAGATTTTCGGTTTCGTTATCGTGGTTAATCTCGATCTGTAACATCTAGCCGAGTATTTGGGTTCTTACTGTTACAGATTGAGACAAACCGGCGGAACGACCTGGACAAGCCGGTCAAAACCACCACAAAGGTACCTGTCCCCTTTGCGGTGGTTTTGGCTTGTTACCAGGGAGTCTTGCCGAATGAGGACTCGATGGCGTCGTGGCGTTTGAGTTCGCGGCGCATGGTTTGCGAATTGAGCCAGGCTGCCTGCCAGCCGCGGATAGGGTAGCGCGTCTCGTCGAGTTCAAACTGCGTATAGCCGCAGGCGTTAATAATCGTCGTTCCACACACATGATGCCGCTCGCGCTGAAAATCGTAACCGTAGCTTTGGTGTACATGCCCATGCACCATGTAGTCGACCCCCCAGGACTCAAGCGCCGTGTTAAAGCACTCAAACCCTCGATGCGGCAGATCGTCCAAATCACCCATACCGGCGGCGGGCGCATGGGTAAGCAGAATGTCGCACCCGCCGACCATCCTAACCTTACGCGACAGCTTACGCATGCGCTTGGACATCTCGCGTTCGGTGTACATGTTGGCGCCGTCGCGATAACGCATGGACCCGCCAAGGCCCGCAATGCGAATCCCTCGGTACGTGTACACGCTGTCTTCCACGCAGATACATCCGCCCGGTGCATGACGTGCGTAGCGGTCGTCGTGGTTGCCGCGAACGTAGATGAGCGGTTTGTTGATGACGGTGACCAAAAACTCAAGATAGTCCGGGTCCAGATCGCCGGCAGACAGAATCAGGTCGACACCCTCAA
The DNA here is from genome assembly GCA_934654515.1 of uncultured Collinsella sp. GTDB lineage: Bacteria > Actinomycetota > Coriobacteriia > Coriobacteriales > Coriobacteriaceae > Collinsella. Next base: position 3,033 of record CAKUGA010000007.1, read on the forward strand.
AGCGCTCCTTGCGAAAGCACTCCCAAAGGCATCGTTCTTCGGTATCTGCTATGGCAAGGATCTTCATAGGGCGGTAACTCCCGGCTCATCGTCGAGCTGCGGAATGGTGCCTACCACGTTGTCCGCCAGCCAATTCATCTCGACAATCTGCGCACTCGGCAGTGGGGGAAAGCCCTCGATCTGCACCACGCCGTCTTGGCTATGAAGCTCGCCGCCAAATGGATTGATGGAGCCCTCGACGATGCCATTGCGGAGCAGCTGCACCAGTTTGCGCGTCTGATAGGGCAGGCCCGGAGCGTAACGGATGTCGATGACGCCCGAGCTCATGCCATACCAGTAGTTGACGGCGCGAACCTGGCTGTCGTCACTGGTCTCATCCCAGGTGCCATGCAGCAGGCTTCGCACGATAAGCTCGTAGTATCGGCCCCAGTTCCAGAGCGGCATGGCGATGCCGACGACCTTGCCATCGACCAGGCGGTGGAGTCCGTAGGCCGTAGGGTCTACGAGCGACTTTGACATGTCAGCGCCGGTCATGACGCTCACGCCTTCGCGGCACATGGCCTCGGCAAGGCCTCCGGCGGGCACATCGCCCCAGGTCAGGATAATTTGCGCGCGGGGGTCGAGCAGCGAGGCGCCGATGGCAAAGGCGTTGATCTCGCTAAGCGCGCCCGAGGCGAAGACCGACGCGTGGTAGCCGATACGGTGGTTGTCCGCCATGCTGGCGGCAAGGGCGCCCAGGAGGAACTTGGCCTCGTACATCTTGCCAAAGTACGAACGGACGCTTTGGTGGGGAAGGCCGATAGAGCAGTTAAGGAACCGCACCTGGGGATACTCAACGGCAGCTCTGAGCGTGTATTCCATCAGGCGGTGCGAGGTCGAGAAGATGACGTTAGCTCCATGTTTGACAGCCGTTTCCACGGCGGCGTAGAACACGTCCGGATTGTGACAGTCCTCGAACGCCTCGGTGCGCACGATGCCGCCAAAGTGCTCATCGAGATACTGACGCCCTTGGTCGTGCAGGCTGTCCCAGCTCGACGTCGCACAGGGGAACTCATGGATAAAGGCGATGCGCAGGGGGTTGGCCGCCGAGTAGACGGTCTTGCCCATAAAGAAGTTGAGCACGCCGGAGGTGGACTTGGCGGGCGCCTCTTCCTCATCTACACTCGGTGCCTCGACAAGATCGACCTTCTCCTCATCACTTTTGCCGGCAATGACCAACTCGCGCCAAATCTTGCACAGGCGGTTTACGACGATATCCGTCGGCGTGTCCAGCAGGCGGTCTTGGTTGTACACGTTGAGGTAAACGAGCATAGCGTCGGCGGGCGTAATGTCCAGATGGTCGCCGCCGGCGCGCAGGTAGGCGCGCTTAAAGAGCAGGAAGGTATGGCGCAGGTAGTCGACCTTTTTCTGCGGCCATTTTTCGATAAGGTTCTGACCGAGCATCTTGGCGAGCGTTTCGTAGCTTCCCTCACGCGAGAACTCGATCTCGTATAGGGGGCAGACGCGCCAAAACGCGCAGAACTCGCCATAGAGGCGGCTTTCGACGGAATCCCATTTTCCGGGATAGAGGCGGGTGACCTTGGCCGAAACCGTCGGGGCGTCCAGGAATTTGAGGACACTGACGCGCTTGTTGCCCTCTTGGACGTAAAACCGATGCATGAACTCGGTGACGATGATGGGGTCGCGATAGCCCTCGGTCACCTGGATGTCGTAGAGGTTGGACCACTTGCGGGCGAACTCGGTGTTAAACGGCAGCAGGGGCATAAAGTTGCACGAAAAGGCAGACTGACGGCCCTTAGTAACCGTGCCGACGACCATTTCGAGCGGAATATCCCTTAGGCCGACATTCTCTCGCTGACCTAAGGGGAGCTGGGCAACCAAGCTGTCGAGGTCCGTGAGGTACGGGTGCTCGCTTTGGCTGATGGCGCGACGGCGTCCCTGCTCGCCGCGCTTGCGTGCTTGACGATAGGCCTCTTCCATGGTGTCTACTCCCTTAGTCGTTTAAACAACGATATGAACCATGGTACCACGATGCGAAACCACCACAAAGGTGCCTGTCCCCTTTGTGGTGGTTTAGGCGATGATGGGGGCGATGGCACGAATGCAGGCGTCGGCTGCCGTAAAAGTGGTGCTATCGTCGCTGACGATAAAGATGATTTTGCCCTTAATGCCAAAGTCGCCGATTTCGCTAAAGAGCACGTACGGCTCCTTGTCAAAGCCAGAGATGGGCGAGACGGCCGTTTTGGTTGCGCTCGTGAGCTCGTCTGCCAGCGCGTCAAGGGAAGCCCACTTAGACGTGTCCTTTACGGCAACGGGCACGGCCACGCGCCCAAAGGGCATCAGATGCACGAGTGTGTTCTTGGAGATGTTGGAGTTGGGCACAATGATGGTCTGCCCGCAGGCGTCCTCGATGGTCGTGTGGCGCCAGGTGATGTCTTGGACCACGCCGGATACGCCGCCGACCTCGATATTGTCGCCGGGTTTGATAATGCCCATAAACGTCACCTGCATACCGCCGATAAGGTTCGACAGCGTGTCCTGAAAGCCGAGCGAGATGGCGATGCCGCCGACGCCAAGAGCGGCGACGAGGGCGTTTGCATTAATGCCAAAACAGTTGTCGAGGATAAAGCTGCCGCCGATCATCCAGATGACGGCGCGCGCGATGTTGATGAAGATGCTCGATGCTGGGAGCGGGTTATCATCGCGGTTAAGCAGGTGGTGCAGGGTCTTGGACGCGATTTTGGCGGCAACGGCGGTGCCGATGGCCAAGATACCGGCCCAGATGATGTTGTGGACCCATCGTTGTGCAAAGAAATGAAGAATTGGCTCAAACAATTCCATGTAGGGAAACCTCCTCATGATCATCCAACCATGATACCCACCAAGAAGCCCGTCCGATCAAATTCGGACGGGCTTCTGTGCTCGATATAAGGTTTACGCGGCGGGGCTGCAAGGCCCGGCGGTGTCGCTTAACGTCGACGCTTCCAGATAATGCCGAGAATGATGATGACGATGCCGCCGATGAGGCATGCGCCGATCACGGCTAGCGTGCGGTCTCCCGTTGCGGCGAGCTTGCCGGTCGTCTTCTTGGTGATGACCTTCGTGGTCGTCGCGTCCGTCTTAGGCGAGGGTTCAGGCGTCGGGGCCGGTGTGGGCGTGGGGTCCACGGCAGCGGAGCCAAAGCTGATGGTGCCCGCGAGCGAGGCCATCTTGCTCTCCCAGCCGTTCTGCCCAATTAGCGCCCTTAGCGCTGACTCGCAGGTACCCCACTCGGTGTGCTTGGTGGCGTTTGCGAAGGTGGGGAAGTCGGTCGTGTTGGTGATGATGTAGTTGTTGGTGGCGACGGTATAGGTCTTGGCGGGGTCGAGCGTGCTGCCATCCTTGGTGAGCGTGGCGCTCACGATGCGCTTGCCTTCGGGCTGCGCCCAATCGATTGTCACGTTGATTCCGCCGAAGGAAAGGACACTGCCGGAGTCGTCGCGCCACTTGTACATGTCTTGCGCCTCCTGCTCGGTGTGGCCGGCCGCTACGTAGGCTTGCTGAAGCTCGTAGCTGTGATTGCACTCGTCGCTGATCTGCAGCGAATGCTCGAGCGCTGCCAGGAAGTCCGCACCAGTCATGGTCCAGGTCTCCACGGTGTTGCCGTAGGGCGAGATAGCGATGACGTTGCCGGCGGTCACATCGCCCGCAGCGATGCCGCCGCGGATGCCGCCCGCGTTCTCGATGGCAAGGTCCGCGCCCGTCAGGTCAAGATAGGAACCGCAGATCACATGTCCGATGGTCTGGGCCTTGGTGGTGTCGCCCTCCTTGCTGGGGCGGAGATCGGTGGTGCGCACCATCTCCCAGCCGTGCGTGCCAGATGCGTTCTCGCCGTAGAAATAATTGGTAGAGCTCGTGCCGAGCACCTCGCTCGATGCGGCGCTAAAGGCATCGTCGAGCGGCTTGATCTTGTTGTCGTGGACCTCATCAAGGATGCTCTGATAGGTGGAGCCCTTGTTGGGATCGGTCAAAAGAACGTTTACATCCTTGGCGGTATAGAGCTTCTCGTCGCTTTTGCCTGCGTATACCGCCACTGTGTCATCGTCGGTGCTTTCGGTGCCCTTGGTGTCGTACTCGTAGGGGACGGAAAGCAGTCCCACTTCGGCAAAGGCGCTGCCCGCCTCGACAACGTGGATTGTCTTGCCGTCGGCTCCCGTCACCTTCTCGTTAAGGTTGATGTGCTCGTGGCCTGCGATAAGGGCATCGACGCCACGGAGCCGCGTGGCAAAGGTCTTGGCGTCGAGCGTGTGCGCGATACAAACAACAACATCGCAGCCCTCCTTGCGCAGCTGCTCTGCCTCGGCATTGATGGCGTTCGTGGCACTCGAGAAGTTGGTGCCCGCGACTAGGTCCGCACGCAGCGAGGAGCCAAGCGACTCATCCATGGCTCCTACAACGCCGACCTTGATCTGGTAGGCGAACGTTGAGTGATTTTCACTGTCCTCCCAGGTGCGGTTGAGCGTCTTCGTGATGCTCGAGCTCCATACGCCGTTCGAGGACGTTGCATTCGCGCAAAGCATGGCGAAGGGTGTGCTGGTGGTGCTGGAGCCGGTCATGGTGCGAAGCTTGTCCGCGCCATAGCTCCAGTCGTGGTTGCCTGGCGTGGTCGCGTCGTAGCCATCGGCGTAGAAGGTGTCCATGAGCTCGGCGATGCTCTTGCCCTCGCTCATGGTGGCGAAGGACTGTCCGTGGAAGGTATCACCCGCATCGAGCAAAAGATCGGGGGCGTTGCCCTGGGCGCTATAGAGAACCGCCAGTCCGTCAAAGCCGACGGTGCCGGTGCCCTTGCTTTCGTTGTAGCTGTACTTGTAGCTGCCGTGGATGTCGTTGGTGTGCATGACGGTCACGGTGCCGTCAATAGCGGCGGGCAGGTTCCCCGCGAAAGCGAGGCTGGGTGCGCCAGTGAGCACGCCGGCAAGCAGCGCGGCGGTTAACGCAAGGCGGGGGACGAATCTTTTCACGGCAGTCTCCTTAGTCCTTAACAAAAACCACCACAAAGGTGCCTGTCCCCTTGTGGTGGTTTTCTAAGTCGTTAGCTTAGTAGCATGCGGTCGTTGGCGAGCTCGCCGCCCGAGACCTCCTCAAACTTCTGAAGCAGGTCGGCCACGGTGAGCGACTTTTTCTCGTCGCCCGCCACGTCGTAGATCACGTGGCCCTCGTGCATCATGATCAGACGGTTGCCCAGACGGATGGCGTCGTTCATGTTGTGCGTGACCATGAGCGTGGTCAGGCGGTTCTCGTCGACGATCTCCTCGGTCAGGTTGAGCACCTTAGAGGCCGTCTTGGGGTCGAGGGCCGCCGTGTGCTCGTCGAGCAGTAGCAGGCGCGGCTTGGTGAGCGTGGCCATCAGCAGGGTGAGTGCCTGGCGCTGGCCGCCCGAGAGCAGGCCGACCTTGGCGTTGAGACGCGTGTCCAGACCGAGGTCCAGGCGCTTGAGCAGTTCAACGTACTCGTCCTTCTCGGCCTTGGTGACGCCCCACGAAAGACCGCGACGCTGGCCGCGGCGCTTGGCGAGGGCCAGGTTTTCGGCAATTTGCATGTCGGCAGCGGTGCCGCGCATGGGGTCCTGGAACACACGGCCCAGGTACTTGGCGCGCTGTGACTCGCTCAGACGCGAGATGTCGGTGCCGTCGAGCTCAATAACACCCGAATCGAGTGGATACACGCCGGCGATCATATTGAGCAGCGTGGACTTGCCGGCGCCGTTGCCGCCAATCACGGTTACAAAGTCGCCATCGTTGAGGGTGAGGTCGACGCCGGTGAGCGCGCGCTTCTCGGTGACGGTGCCCTTGTTAAAGGTCTTCTTGACGTGCGAGAGCTTAAGCATCTGCCTCATCTCCCTTCGTGTAGGAGCTGCGGAGCTTATAGCGCTCCCAAACCACGGGCACGCACAGGGCCACGGCGACGATCACGGCGGAGAGCAGCTTCATGTCGTTGGCGTCCATGCCCAGCTGCAGCACGATGGCGCGGATAAGGAAGTACACCACGGAGCCAAAGACGGCGGAAGCAAGACGGACGCTAAACTGCGTGAGGCCGCCGGGCAGCAGGCGACCGAGCACCTCGCCGATGACGATGGCGGCAAGACCGATAACGATGGCGCCGGTGCCCATGCCAATGTCGGCATACTTCTGGCTCTGGCAGATGAGCGCACCCGAAAGGCCAATGAGGGCGTTGGAGAGCACGAGGGCGATCATTTTGGTGGTGTTGGTGTTAACGCCCAGGGCGCGGATCATGTACTCGTTGTTGCCGGTGGCACGCAGCGCCGAGCCGATTTCGGTGCCAAAGAACCAGTACAGGATGGCGACGATGGCCACGGCCAGCACAATGCCTAGGATAATGGCAACAGTGGACTGCGGCAGGCCCGTCATGTTGCTGACGGATGAGAAGATAGTGCCCTTGGCAAGGATGGGCGTGTTGGACTTGCCCATGATGCGCAGGTTGATGGACCACAGACTGATCTGCGTAAGGATTCCGGCGAGGATTGCGGGAATCTCAAAGACGGTGGTCAAGATGCCCGTGACGGCGCCCGCGATGGCGCCGGCGCACATGCCGGCCAGCACGGCGAGCAAGGGGTCGACGTTATTGTTGACGATGAGCACGGCGCAGACACAGCCGCCGAGGGCAAAGCTGCCGTCGCAGGTCATATCGGGGATGTCGAGCAGGCGGAACGTGATAAACACGCCAAGCACCATAATGCCCCAGAGGACGCCCTGCGAAACGGCGCCCTGCAATGCAATGAGCATGCTTCATACCTCCTAGGATAGGGTGGACACGTGATTTTCCATAATAGCGGTACCAGTGCATAAAAGAGCTGCGGACGGATGTTTTGTCTCATCCGAAACAAGTAGGGCGAACGCCGGTCTTTAGCGTTCGCCCCAAGGACTCAGATATTGAATAACGCGGCTGTGGCGCGCGTGCGGGCCCTAGACGCGTTACCGCGCATGGCGCTACTCGTCCAGAGCGGAAAGGTCGATACCCAGGGCCTCGGCCATCTCGTCGTTCTTGACGACGACCAGGTCCTTGCTCGAGAGGTGCTTGATCGGCATATCCTCGGGCTTGGCTTCGCCCTTCAGGATCTTAACGGCCATCTCGCCCGCAGCGTGGCCCAGATCCTCATAGTTGATGGAGAGGGTGAACAGGCCGCCGGCCATGCACATACCCTCCTCGCCGGTCACGAAGGGGAGCTTGTTCTCCTTGCAGATCTGGCCGACCTGCGAAGCGCCCGCGGCGATGGTGTTGTCGGTGGGGGAGTAGAGCGCGTCGACCTTGCCCACGGCGGACTCGACGACGGACTGGATCTCGTTGGAGCTCGAGACGGTGAAATCGGTGTACTCCAGGCCCAGCTTGTCGAGCTCCTTCTTGGCGGCCTTGATCTGGACGTCGGAGTTGGACTCGGCGGTGCAGTAGAGCAGGCCGACCTTTTTAACGTCGGGCAGGACCTTCTGCATCATCTCGAGCTGCTCGGCGACCGGGGTGAGGTCGGAAGCACCCGTGACGTTGGTGCCGGGCTTGTCGTTGTCCTGGACCAGGCCGGAGGCGGCGTAGTCGGTGATGGCACAGCCCACGATGGGGATATCGGCCGTGGCGCCGGCGGCAGCCTGCGCGGCGGGCGTGGCGATGGCATAAATCAGGTTGACGTTGTCGCCCACAAACTTGTCGGCAATGGACTTACACGTGGACTGGTCGTTCTGGGCGTTCTTCTGGTCGATCTTGACCTTAAGGCCGCTCTCCTTGATGGCCTTGACAAAGCCATCATTGGCGGCGTCGAGTGCGGAGTGCTCGGTGAGCTGCAGAACGCCGATGGTGTAGTCGGACCCGGCGGCAGCAGAGCCGGAACCAGAGTTGCCGCCGCATCCGGCGAGCGGGGCGAGCGCGAGCAGGCCGGCGGAGACCAGAAGGCTCCTGCGGCTGATGGTGATGTCCTTCATATCATTACCCCCAGTATAAAAATGGCTGGAAACACTGCACTGGGACAAAGTGCAAGTGGGACTATAGTAGCGCTGATGTCCATTTTTACAACAGCCTGGCGGGTTTTTTAATACAGAATCGGATGGGCGGTACGGGTAGTCGAATGGGCGGCGGAGGGTCTTATGCGGCGGAGGAGGCGTCGTCCTCGTCCAAGGCGGCGAAGAGCTTCTTGCCATCGAGGAGACGTGTGGTGACGTTTCTCATGCGGCCGATCTCAACGGTGCGCAGCGTGTCGTCGGCGCCTCGGGCGTCATAGACCGTTCCCAGCAAATACGAGATGCCGTCTCGTTGCTTGATGGCAAAGGGCCGGAGTGTCATCCGTGCCACTTCGACCTCTCCGCGTGCCGTGACACTCGAAATATCAAAACTCACCGTGGTTCCGTGGTCGATGGCCTGCTCGATGAGCTCGCAGGCATCGATGCGCTTGATGGGCGTGCGCGTTGCCTTGGTAGCCTTGCCGCCCACGCTTGGAGCGGGCTCGGGTGCATCGAGGTAGCCGCGAACGTCGGCGCTCGCCATGGCGACCAAGTGCTGCGCCATGCTCTTTCGAATGGCGATGGGCGTGGAGCGGTTGCGCATGACCATACCGTGGAGCCGGATGATCTCTTCGTCGGTGAGCGGACGGGTCAAGAGCCGATAACCCTCGCCGCGCTTGTACTCAATTTCGTATCCGGCATGGCGAAGCGCGGAGACGGCGGTGTAGATGCTGCGCCGCGCCGCCGAGATGGGCATGCGGGCGGGGTCGTCGGGATGGGCGAGGCGCCGGATCAACTCATCGGAAAGCATGGCCTTGTCCTCGCCGGTGTTTTCGCTTAATAGTTGCAGGATGCGAACGGCGCGATAGGCTGCCATCGAGGCGGCGCCCCTCGTCGTGGTCTCGTAAGTTTCAACAGCGGTTTCGGTCATGGCGCCCACGTCCTTTCCGTTTTGGGTGGCGACGGTATGGAGCCTAGGACGCGGGGCTTTCCCAGGGGTGCAGGACGCCCTGGGCGGTCGGTAGCCGTCGGCAAGCGGCGGGTCGAGTTTTCAACGGCCCTGCCCAACTGACCAAAAACTTGCCAAAAGCTTGACGGATGCTGTTGAAAAAAGCGCCCCTCGGCTTGCCGAGAGGCGCTGGCGTGATGCGCTGGAACGCGTTTGGTGGCGCTGTGGCGATTAGAAGTCGGCGTTGCCCACGGTGCGCGGGTGCGGCAGGACGTCGCGGATGTTGCCCACACCGGTCAGATACATGACCAAGCGCTCGAAGCCCAGACCGTAGCCGGCGTGCTTGCAGGAACCGTAGCGGCGAAGGTCAAGGTAGTACTTGTACTGCTCGGGATTCATGCCCAGGTCCTTGATGCGGGCCTCGAGCAGATCCAGGCGCTCCTCGCGCTGGGAGCCGCCGATAATCTCGCCGATGCCCGGCACCAGGCAGTCGGCGGCGGCGACGGTCTTGCCGTCCTCGTTCATGCGCATGTAGAACGCCTTGATCTCGGCCGGGTAGTCGGTCACAAAAGTCGGTCGCTTAAAGTGCTCCTCGGTCAGGAAACGCTCGTGCTCGGTCTGCAGGTCGATGCCCCAGCTCACGGGATAGTCAAACTTGTGACCGGCGGCGACTGCCTGCTCCAGGATTTCGACGGCCTCGGTATAGGTGACGCGGGCAAAGTCGGAGTTTGCCACGTGGTCCAGGCGCTCGAGCAGACCCTTGTCCACAAACTTGTTGAGCATATTGAGCTCGTCGGGGCAGGTTGCCATGACGTCCTTAAGGACGTACTTGAGCATGGCCTCGGCGTTGTCCATGTAGTCGTTCAGATCGGCAAAGGCCATCTCGGGCTCGATCATCCAAAACTCGGCGGCGTGGCGCGTGGTGTTGGAGTTTTCGGCGCGGAAGGTGGGGCCAAAGGTGTACACGTCGCCAAAGGCCATGGCGAAGTTCTCGGCGTTGAGCTGGCCAGATACGGTAAGGCTCGCGTGTTTTCCAAAGAAGTCCTGGCTCCAGTCAACCTCGCCGGATTCGGTGAGGGGCGGATTTTTGGGGTCGAGCGTGGTCACGCGGAACATCTCGCCGGCGCCCTCGCAGTCACTCGTGGTGATGATGGGGGTGTTGACGTAGACAAAGCCCTGCTCCTGGAAGAAGCGGTGGATGGCGGCAGCCGCGACAGAACGGATGCGGAACACGGCGCGGAACAGGTTGGTGCGCGGGCGCAGGTGCTGCTGGGTGCGCAGGAACTCGACGGTTGCGCGCTTCTTCTGCAGCGGATAATCCGGGGCGCTCGTGCCCTCGACCTCGATGGAGGTGGCAGAAAGCTCGAAAGGCTGGGGCGCATCGGGGGTCAGCTTGACGGTGCCGGTGCAAATGAGTGCGGCCGAGACGTTTTGATGGGCGATCTCGTCGTAGTTGTCGAGTGCCTCGCGGTTCATGACGACCTGCAGGTCGCGGAAGCAGCTGCCGTCGTTGAGCGTAACAAAGCCAAAGTTCTTCATGTCGCGGACGGACTTGACCCAGCCGGCGACGGTGACGGTCTGGCCGCCGAGCGACTCGGCATCGGCGTAAAGCTGCGCGATTTTGGTGCGGTTCACGTATCCTCCCATAACGGTTGAATGATAGTTATCCATACAGTTCGATATTCTAGCAGCTCGGCTCATTTGGGCTATACAGATAAGGCATTGGCGGGATGGTTTTTCAAACGAAAAGCGCCCGCGGCCAAATGGTCGCGGGCGCTTGACGAGGTGCCTTTTGGCTGTGTGGCGCGGGGCCTGGCTACTTGGTCTTGGCTACCAGCAGCGGGTCGCCCAGCTTGACGAGCGGGTTGCCGCCGATAAGCGTTCCGGACTCGCCGACATGGTCGATGCTCTTAAGACGATCGAGCTCGGAGACGATGACGGTCACGATGTCCTCGTGGCCGGCGGCCTTGATGGCCTCGCGATCGAAGCTGATGAGCGGCTGGCCTGCCTTGACCACATCGCCCATCTCGACAAAGCGGGCAAAACCCTTGCCGTTCATTTCCACGGTGCCCAGGCCGACATGGATGAACACGCGAAGACCGTCCTCGGTAATCATGCCGATGGAGTGGTTGGTGATGGTGGTGGCACCGATGCGGCCGTTGGCGGGCGCATAGATGGTGCCGGTAATGGGCTCGATGCCATAGCCCTGGCCAAGCATGCCCGAGGCGATCGTCTCGTCGGGAACCTCGTCCAGGTTGACGAGCACGCCGTTGACGGGGGCATAGATGACGCCTTCGCGGGTGGCGAAGCTTGCTGCGGGCGGAACGGACGCCTCGCCGGTCGAGGTGAAGGTGGACTTAAGCGAATCGAGCAGACCCATAGTTGCCTCCAACTTAAATAGGCGCATATCGCGCGTTTGGTTTGCCGGAAACGTTTCATATCTGTTTCGCGGCTTGGTCAACACCCCCTATTCTACGCTGCTCATCGATACCTCTGAGCTGGGATTATGTGATATATCAGTTGAAGGGAAACTTATTGCTGGCGTGTTTCTGCGTCACGGGTTCAAGTGGGGTACGCTTGAAGGCGAAAAACAAGGGCGCTTAATTTGCGCGAAGGGAGCACATATGATTGTCGAGAACCATGCGCTGTGGGGCGAGGAGCCGACCGAGGAATATCCGGCGACGTTTACGTATTTGGGTGCCGAGCCGCTGCCCGATAAACCGAATGGCCGCCGCCCTGCCGTGATTATCTGCGGCGGAGGTGCGTTTACGCATATCGCTCCGCATGAGCAGGATCCCGTGGCGTTTGCGTTTTTGGATCACGGTTACCAGGCCTTTGTGCTCAACTATGTCACAAGTTCTACGGGTGACGTGAGCTTTCCGCACCCCCAGGCAGATCTTGCCAAGATGGTCGCCACGGTGCGTGCGAATGCCGACGAGTGGCATGTCGATCCCAAGCGCGTGTGCGTCGTGGGCTTTTCTGCTGGCGGCATGATTTGCGCCTCGCTGGCAACACAGTGGAAGACCGGCCCCTTCGCGGCGCTTGCCGGGGCGCGTCCGGACGACATTCGTCCCGATGCCGTGGTGCTGGGCTATCCATTGCTCGACTTTGCCTATGTGCGCGACATGCAGACGCGCGATCCGCGCATTGACTTGCGTGTGCCCAAGACGGGCGGCAAGACGGGGCGCGATCTGCTCAACGACTATCTGTCGATGGTGACGGGTGGCGAGGCAACTGACGAGCATTTGGCCGATATCTGCCCCACCACACATGTTTCGCGCCAGATGCCGCCGACTTTTGTGTGGGGCGTGTCCGACGACAAGACGGCGCCGATTGCGCAGGTCTACCCGTTTGCACAGCGCATGGCCGAGGAAGGCGTCGCATGCGAGATGCACGTCTTTGACCAGGGCGGCCACGGCCTTTCGCTCGGCAACGCCAACACCGCGGTCGACAACGAGGACAAGCAGGTGGCGGTCCGTCCATGGATTCGCTTGGCCTTCCGCTTCCTGGAGCGCCACGGCTTCTAGTTACGCGGTTTTACCAAACCGCGTAACAGCTCGACGCTGCGCCTTTGGTTCCGCCGTTCTAACGAACGGCGGACCGGTCGACGCTGCAAGCCCGCCAGAGCGGCAATCTGACGTTCAGCTTCGGCGGCATGACCAGAAGGTCAATGCCGCCTCGCTTCGCGTCACCTTGCTCGCTCTGGCGGGCTTTCGCTGTCCGCGCCAAAACATCGGCGTTGCCATGGCCCAGATGCGGCGCTCGGGGACGTTCCTTTTGTGCCGGTACTTGGGGACGGCCCTTGCACCGATCTGTTGATTGAACGTCGCTGTGTGTTCGCGCTATCATGCATGGTTACAATTGGTTAGCCATGGCAAACGGTTAGCCATGGTGAACATAAATACAACGCCCTGTGGGCGCCGGGGGAGGAACGCGGACGTGAAGCTCGATACACTCGAGATCGGAAAGGACGCCGTTGTCGCATCGGTGGCATCGGACGATCAGGCACTCCGACAGCATATTTTGGACATGGGCCTAACGCCGGGCACCGAAGTCACCATGATGAAGTACGCCCCTATGGGCGACCCGCTCGAGATTCGCCTGCGTGGCTACGAGTTGACGCTGCGCAAGGACGATGCCGCTCGTATCGAGCTCGTGGATGTGCACGACACCGATGCCGGCCCGCGCGTTAACGCCGCAATCGGTACGACGGAGCACCCGGCACTTGGCGAGGGGACGTATTCGCCCCGTGCGGCAAAGACGGCCGTGCCCGAGGGCGCGCCGCTGCACTTTGCCCTCGCCGGCAACCAAAACTGCGGCAAGACCACGTTATTCAACCAGCTGACGGGCTCCAACCAGCATGTCGGTAACTTTCCCGGCGTGACGGTCGACCGCAAGGACGGCACTATCCGTAACCACCCCGAGGCGAGCGTTACCGACCTGCCCGGCATCTATTCGCTGTCGCCGTACACAGGCGAAGAGGTTGTGAGCCGTCAGTTCATCCTCGACGAGCGCCCGGACGCCATCATCGACATCATCGACGCCACCAACATCGAGCGTAACCTGTACCTGACGCTGCAGCTTATGGAGCTTGACCGTCCTATGGTCATCGCGCTCAACATGATGGACGAGGTGACGGCCAACGGCGGCGCCGTGGACGTCAACCTGCTCGAGAGCCTGCTGGGCGTGCCTGTTGTTCCCATTAGCGCTGCTCGCAACGAGGGTATTGGCGAGTTGGTGGATCATGCCTTGCACGTGGCGCGGTTCCGCGAGCGCCCCGGTCGCTTGGACTTCTGCGCGCCCGATGGTCCAGACGGCGGCGCGCTGCATCGCTGCATTCACGGCATCGCCAACCTTATCGAGGACCATGCCGCGACGGCGCATATCCCGGTGCGTTTTGCGGCGACCAAGCTGGTTGAGGGCGACGAGCTGGTGACCGAGGCGCTTCATCTGGACCGTAACGAACTTGACGCCATCGAGCACATCATTACCCAGATGGAGGGTGAGGCCGGTACCGACCGTCTATCTGCACTGGCCGACATGCGCTTCGGCTTTATCGGCGACGTGTGTGGGCGCTGCGTCGTCAAGCCGCACGAGAGCCGCGAGCACGTGCGTTCCGTCAAGATCGACCGCATCCTGACGGGTCGCTACACGGCCATTCCGGCGTTCCTGGTGATCATGGGTCTCGTCTTTTGGCTGACATTTGGCGTGATCGGCGCGGCGTTGCAGGGACTTATGGAGGACGGCATCGCTGCCATCATCGCCTCGGCCGATGCGGGCCTCAAGGCGTTCGGCACCAACGACGTGGTGCGCTCGCTGGCTGTCGACGGCGTGCTTACGGGCGTGGGCAGCGTACTGACCTTCCTGCCGATTATCGTCGTGCTCTTTTTGTTCCTCTCCATTCTGGAAGACTCCGGCTACATGGCGCGCGTGGCCTTTGTCATGGATAAAGTGCTGCGTCGCTTTGGCCTGTCGGGCCGCAGCTTCGTGCCCATGCTTGTCGGTTTTGGCTGCACCGTGCCGGCTATCATGTCGACCCGTACGCTCCCATCCGAGCACGACCGCAAGATGACGGTCATGCTCACGCCGTTCATGAGCTGTTCGGCCAAGTTGCCGGTCTACGGTCTGCTGTGCGGGGCGTTTTTCCCGCAGGCGACGGTCCCCGCCATGGTCTCGCTCTATCTGATTGGCATTGCGGTCGGTTGCATCGCGGCTTTGGTGCTCAATCGCACGGCATTTAAGGGTGACCCGGTGCCGTTTATCATGGAGCTTCCCAATTACCGCCTGCCGAGCGTCAAGACGACAGTGATGCTGGCATGGGATAAGGCCAAGGACTTCATCACCAAGGCCTTCACCATTATCTTTGCCGCTACGGTGGTCATTTGGTTTCTCCAGACGTTCGATATCCGCTTTAATGTGGTCGCCGATCAGTCGCAGAGTCTACTTGCCGGTTTGGGTAGCATTATCGCCCCGCTGCTGGCGCCGCTCGGCTTTGGCGACTGGCGTGCATCCACGGCGCTCGTCACCGGACTTATTGCCAAAGAGAGTGTCATCTCGACCCTCACCGTGCTTTTGGGTGCAACGTCGCCCGCGGCACTGTCGAGCATGTTTTCGCCGTTCACTGCCTATGTGTTCCTGGTCTTTACGCTGCTGTACCCGCCCTGCGTGGCTGCCATCGGCGCCGTCAAGAGCGAGCTGGGTGCGCGCTATGCCGTTGCCGTGTTCGCGTTTCAGGTGATGGTCGCCTGGATCGTGGCGTTTGTCGTGCATTCGGCGGGTATATTGCTGGGGTTGGCTTAGCTATTTATTGATGGCGTAACCTCTGTATATCAAGTTGATTGCGGCCCCGCATCTGTTACTGACGGATGCGGGGCCGTTGCTATATAATCGCCTCCGCTCAAAATGATTGGAGACGTTATATATGAGTCAGGCAAGGCAAGACGGCATCACGCTTAAGCAGTGGCTCCCGCTCATCGGGCTCACCTGCTGCGCGTTCGTGTTCAACACGTCGGAGTTCATGCCCATCGGCCTGCTGACCGACATCGCCGCGTCGTTCTCGCTCACCGAGGCCCAGGCAGGCATCATGATTTCGGTCTACGCCTGGGGCGTCATGCTGCTGTCGCTGCCGCTCATGGTGTTCGCATCGCGCTTTGAGTTCAAGCGGATGCTGCTGGGCGTGCTTGCCGTGTTCTCGCTGGGCCAGTTCCTGTCCGCCGTGGCGCCGACCTACCCCATCTTGGTCTGCGCACGCCTGGTGGTCGCCTGCGCGCATGCCGTGTTCTGGTCGGTCGCCTCGATCATGGCGTCGCGCCTGGTTGACACGCGCCACGGGGCGCTCGCCATCAGCATGATCGCCACGGGCTCGTCCATCGCGCAGATCTTCGGCCTGCCCCTCGGCCGCGCCATTGGCCTGGCCGTGGGCTGGCGTATGACGTTTGCCGTGGTCGGGGCCCTCTCTGCCGCTGCGGTGGTGTACCAGGCCGCCGTGTTCCCGGCCATGCCGGCGGGCGAGCGCTTTACGCTTAAGCAACTGCCCGAGCTGCTCAAGAACCCGTTCCTCATTGCGCTTTATGCGGTTACGGTGTTCATGGCAACCGGCTACTACGCGGGTTACAGCTATATCGAGCCGTTCCTGGCGCAAGTCGCGCATGTCGACGCGGGCGCCATCACCATGACGCTGACGGCGTTCGGCTGCTCTGGTCTGCTCGGAAGCTGGCTGTTCGGCCGCCTGTTCGACGGGCACCGGTTCCCGTTCTTGGCTATCACGCTCTCCGGCGTGCCGGTGGCTCTGCTGCTCATGGGTCCGGTCGCATTGTCGCTCGTGGCAGTGCTTGCCGTCTGCGCACTATGGGGCTGCTGCGCCACGGCCTTTAACGTGGCGTTTCAGGCCGAGCTCATCAAGTACACGCCGGCGGATTCGTCGGCTGTCGCCATGTCGATCTTCTCGGGCCTGTTCAATTTGGGTATCGGCACCGGTACGGCGATCGGCGGCGCCGTGGTGTCGGGCCCTGGCATCACCTGGATCGGCTACGCAGGCGGCACGATCACTGTCGTGGGCGTCATCCTCGCCATCACGGTGCTATTCCCAACCATACGCCGCGCAAAGCCTGTCGCCTAATCACGTTCCCTCATCAGTTGCGGTGAAATACGGACTGCTGGGCCCAATAAACCCGGCAAACAGTCCGTATTTCACCGCAACTTAGAAAGGGGCTGGGGTAGCTAAAAGAGCCCCGTCCCAAATTAGCTACCCTGCTGGGCATACAATGGATGTCGTTGTGTTGAGCTTACCGGGAGGTTGCTATGTGGGCATACGAGACGACGTTCTACCAGATCTATCCGCTGGGCTTTTGTGGAGCTCCGCGCGAAAACGCCGCACCCGTTGCCGAGGATGAGCTTGCCCAAGCTGCCGGCATCGCGCCCAACCCCGATGCGCCCATCATGAAAATCGCCCAATGGGCTGACTACCTGCAGGAACTCGGCGTTGGCGCTGTGTTGATCAACCCGCCGCTCGAGTCTGATAGCCACGGCTACGACACGCGCAGCCTGCGCCATATCGACCGCCGCCTGGGCGGGGATGCCGATTTTGCCGCCGTATGCGAGACGCTGCATGCCCATGGCATTCGCGTGGTGCTCGATGCCGTCTTTAACCATGTGGGCCGCGGTTTCTGGGCATTCCGCGACGTGCAGGAACGCAAGTGGGACTCGCCTTACAAGGACTGGTTCCACATCAGTTTTGACGGCGATTCCTGCTATGGCGACGGCTTTTGGTACGAGGGCTGGGAAGGCCATTTTGAGCTTGTGAAGCTCAACCTGCAAAATCCCGCCGTGGTCGATTACCTGCTTGAGTCCGTGCGTCGCTGGGCCGACGTCTTTGGCGTCGACGGCCTGCGCCTGGACGTTGCCTATATGCTCGACCGCGATTTCATGCGTCGTCTGCATAGCTTTGCCCGTGAGCTCAAGCCCGACTTTGTGCTGATCGGCGAGACGCTCCACGGCGACTACAACCAGATCGTCAACGACGAGATGCTCGACTCCTGCACCAACTACGAGTGCTACAAGGGCCTGTACTCCAGCTTTAACTCGGTCAACATGTTCGAGATCGCCCATTCGTTGCACCGTCAGTTTGGTGGCGACCCGTGGTGCATCTACCGCGGCAAGCATCTGCTGTCGTTTGTCGACAACCACGACGTGCCGCGCCTGGCGAGCATCCTGACGGACAAGTCCTGCCTGCGCCCCGCCTACGGCATGCTGTTTGGCATGCCGGGCATCCCGTGCGTCTACTATGGCAGCGAGTGGGGGATTGCCGGCGAAAAGGGCGGCCCCGATGGTGACTGGGCGCTGCGACCTGCGCTCGATGAGCCTGCGCCCAACGAGCTGACGGCATTTGTCAAGCAGCTCGCGCACCTGCGCTCGGCAAACGACGCGGCAGCCCGTGCTCTCAACTACGGTGCATATCGCAACGTGGTGATCCAGAACAAGCAGCTGCTGTTCGAGCGCACTTGCGACGATGCGACGGTGCTCGTGGCGGTGAACGCCGTGGGCGAGCCTTACACCTTTGGCGCCGGCGAGCTCAACGGGTCCTTTGCCGACCTGCTTGCCGACGATGCGCCCAATGTCGAGCTGACGGGTA
Source organism: uncultured Collinsella sp. (assembly GCA_934654515.1). Taxonomy (GTDB): domain Bacteria; phylum Actinomycetota; class Coriobacteriia; order Coriobacteriales; family Coriobacteriaceae; genus Collinsella. Next base: position 21,094 of record CAKUGA010000007.1, read on the forward strand.
CCCTTGAGCTTGCACCCTACGAGGTGCGCTATCTGTTGAGAGCCTAGCCCATGGCCGTGTCTGACGAGGACTATCAACATATTGAGCATGGGTTTGAGCCTGTGTTCGACCAGCGCTCGCGCGTTTTGGTGCTGGGGTCGTTTCCCTCGGTGCTCTCGCGTGCCAATGCCTTCTACTATGGCAATCCGCAGAACCGCTTTTGGCGCGTGATGGCCGCGTGCCTCGGTGTATCCGTGCCGTCCAACGAGGGCGATCCTTTGGCAAACGGTGAGCCCGCGACGCTCGATGCCTCCATTGCCGCCAAGCGGGCCATGCTGCTGAACGGCGGCGTGGCCCTGTGGGATGTGATCGAGAGCTGCGACATTAAGGGCTCGAGCGACGCGAGCATTCGTAACGTCGTGCCGGCACATATCGAGCGCATTACCGATGTCACGCCGATTGAGGTCGTTATCTGCAACGGCGGCGCGGCCGGGCGGCTCTACAAACGCTATCTACAAGAGCGGACGGGGCTACCCGCCATCGTGCTGCCGTCGACGAGTCCTGCCAACGCGGCGTGGCGTTTGGAGCGGCTTGTCGAGCGTTGGAGTGAAGCCGTTGACTGGGCAGCTCATTAATTTAGATTATTGATTGAGTGTGGGCGCCGAGGTGTTTCAGAACGCCTCGCCAGACCGGAGCGGGCACGGCTGGCTCGGCAAAAACCATGCCATTGGTGTCGACGTCCTCGGCACTGCCGCCGCCGAGTCGCTGCGCATGCCCAACCGAGCAGCCCATACGCACCGCACCCACGAGCTTGTCCATAGCTTCCGAAAACGGTCGGCGCAAGAGGCCCATGCGCGGGGAGTGGCGAAGCGCCGCGATGCCGCTGCCGGCGCAGATGGCAACGCCGCCACACCATGGCAGGTCACGTAGAATACATGCCCGGTACAGGCGGTCGAGGACTTCGTCCGCCTGCTTGTTGTTTTTGGACAGGGCCTGGACGACGACATAGACTCGTGTCTCTGTATTCCCAAGGCGATCGAGTATCTGCTCGACAGCGATCATAGCCTCATCATCAAATGTATCGTCAACAGCAAGCACCATGCCATCGACTGCACCGGCATCATCCGCCTCCAAGTCCACCGGGCGGGGGAGTGCGGTGCCGGAAAGCTGTGCATAGGCGGCGATGGCATCCTGCAGGTCCCAAAGCAAAAACTCAAGATCGGCGCTCTTGGGAATACTGATATACGCAATGGTCTGCAGCGTTTTGGGTTTATCGCCGCGTGCGATCGCCTCCATGCCATCTCCTTTCCAGTCCGTTTCCGTTTAGGTTACACCGTCTGGCGGTGCCTCGCCGCGCTATCCTAGTGCAACCCTTACGAAAGGAACGCCATGCGCCTGCCCATGAATACCTCGCTTGCCACGCTCAAGCCCTCCGGCATCCGCCGAATCAACGCGCTCGCCGCCCAGCACCCAGGATGCATTGCGCTCGCGCTCGGCGAGCCCGATTTTCCCACGCCCGATGTGATTAGCGCCGAGGTGACCGCCGCACTGGGCCGCGGTGACACGCACTATCCGCCCAACAACGGTCGCCCTGCCCTGCGCGAGGCGCTATCCGCATATATGGGCGAAGCGGGCCTTGCGTTTTCGGCCGACGAGGTCATCCTGACCGATGGTGCGACCGAGGCCCTGTCGGCTGCGTTTATGGCCATGCTCAATCCCGGCGACGAGGTTATTATCCCCACGCCGGCCTTTGGCCTGTACGAGAGCATCGTCGTAGCCAATCACGCCAAAGCGGTCTTTTTGGATACGGAGCCCGCGCAATTCCAGATTGACGAGGAAGCGCTTCGCGCCTGTGTGACCCCGGCGACCAAGGCCATCGTTATCTGCTCGCCTAACAATCCTACGGGCTGCATCCTCGACGCAGCATCGCTCGATGCCGTGGCGCGCGTGGCAGAGCAGGCGGGCATATACGTAATCTGCGACGACGTATACAACCGCCTGGTCTACGTGGATGGCTACGAGCGCTTTGCCCAGCGCCACCCGGAGCTTCGCGAGCAGACGGTCGTCATCGAGAGCTTCTCCAAGCCCTGGGCCATGACCGGCTGGCGCTTGGGTTGGCTCGCAGCCGCAGCCCCCGTCATCGCCGAGATTGCCAAGGCTCACCAATACCTAGTATCGAGCGCCGTCTCCTTCGAAATGGACGCCGCAGCCCGAGCCCTCACCGTCGACCCCACCCCCATGCTCAACGTCTACCGAGCCCGCCGCGAACGCGTGCTCGCAGTCCTAGACGCCATGGGACTCGACGTAGTGGAGCCCGCAGGAGCCTTCTACGCCTTCCCGAGCATCAAACAATTCGGCCTAACAAGCGAAGCCTTCTGCATCAAAGCCATCAAAGAGGCAAACGTAGCCCTAGTCCCGGGCGACTGCTTCGGCACCGAAGGCCACATCCGCCTAAGCTACTGCGTCTCCGACCAAGATCTGGACGAAGGCCTCCGCCGCCTGTCCACCTTCGTTTCAACGTTGTAGTCACTGGGGACCCAACCCATCAGCCCATCGACTTAAGGCTTATGAGTGGGGCGCGCCGCCCAACGGAAACCCGGACTGCCCCATAGTTGACGCAGGCACGCGCCGCCGAAGGCCAGGCGCAAGGTTTTCGTAGATTCCGCACGAGCCGAAGAGCACTTAATGTGCTCTTCGTGCGAGCCAGGACTTGACCGAGCGAAAACCTTGCGCCTGGCCTTCGGCGGAGCGTGCCGGATGGTGGAATTGTGTGCAGCCCGGTTTTCCGTTGACCGACGCCGGGGTCCCCGCCATAATACTTTCGGTTCACGCACGAATCCGCTGCCAGAGACAGCCGGTGCAAACGGGCATCGCCCGCGAGCTTAATGGGACATCCCGCCAGCCGAGGTGGTCGAGTAGATATGTCTTCTCGCCCCCGTCGCTCATGCAGCGCGGGGGCTTTCTTTTTGGACATGCCCCCGTCACGTCCTTGTGGCGGACCGTGCCCGGAAAGAATTCGAGGAGGTGTAATTCATGCCCCAGCAGTACAAAATCGACAAGGTTGCAGAGATCGAGTCCCGTATCGCCGAGAACGCCGGTCTGTTCGTCGTTAACTACAACGGTCTGACGGTTAAGCAGGCTCAGGAGCTGCGTCATCAGCTTCGCGAGTGCGGCGCCGAGATGAAGGTCTACAAGAACAACCTGGTCAAGATCGCTCTCAAGAACCAGGAGCAGCCCGAGATCGACGAGATCCTCGCCGGCCCCGTCGCTTATGTGTTCTACGAGACCGAGCCGGTCGAGGCCGCTAAGGCCCTTAAGGACTTCTCCGCTAAGTCCAAGGGCGTCCTTGAGATCAAGGGCGGTATCTCCGACGGCAAGGCCGTTTCCGCTGATGACGTTAAGGCTATCGCCGAGCTGCCCACCAAGGATCAGCTTCTCGGCCAGATCGCCGGTCTCATCTCCGGTTTCGCTCGCGACATCGCTGTCTGCGTCAACGGCGTTTCCTCTGGTCTCGCTCGTTCGATCCAGCAGGTCTCCGAGCAGAAGGCAGCCTAGTTGCTGTTTTCACCTGCGGCGGCAACGCCGCACCCCTGGCGCATTCGCGCTGTGTTTTAACTGATCTCCGTGCATCCGCACGGAAACCGAAAGGACTTAGAAATGGCTAAGCTTACCACCGATGAGATCATCGATGCTCTTAAGGAAATGACCCTTCTCGAGGCTTCCGAGCTCGTTAAGGCTATCGAGGACACCTTCGGCGTTTCCGCCGCTGCTCCTGCCGCTGTTGTCGCCGCTCCCGCTGCTGGCGCTGCTGAGGCCGAGGAGAAGACCGAGTTTGACGTCGTGCTCGAGGGCTTCGGCGACAACAAGATCCAGGTCATCAAGGCCGTCCGTGAGCTCACCAACCTTGGCCTGAAGGAGGCCAAGGAGGTCGTCGAGGGCGCTCCTAAGGCTGTTCTCGAGGGTGCCAAGAAGGAGGACGCCGAGGCTGCCAAGGAGAAGCTCGAGGCTGCTGGCGCTGCTGTCACCCTCAAGTAATCAGGCTTTCTCGCCAGATTTCTTTGCAGACGGGGTTCGCATTGCGAGCCCCGTCTTTTTTGTTTTTCGGTCCCTCGGCATCGGTTACTCAAACTGCCATGTTCTGTGATTTGCGTCGTATCGGGTGCCCTGCCGTTGGGCAATAAAATTGCACCATTCGAGCAATAATTTGCGTTGACCTGCTGAAGAATTGTCTCTGCTTTGTAGCGACATATAGTTCCAGCGGTAAGATGCTTGGGTATCGCAATTTGGTCTGCGGCTGTGTGCCGCACGCATGGGGCGCTTTTGCGCCTGCGAAAGGATCTTTGAATAACATGAAGGCAATCATCCCCGCCGCCGGTCTTGGCACGCGTTTTCTGCCTGGCACCAAGTGCACGCCTAAAGAGATGCTGCCGGTGCTCGACAAGCCGGTCATCCAGTACGTCGTCGAGGAGGCACTCGACCCCGAGGAGGTCGACGATGCCATCATCGTTACCTCTCCTGGTAAGCCCGAGCTGCTGAGCTACTTCCAGCCCGATCGCTCGCTCGAGAACCTGCTGCGCGAGCGCGGCAAGAACGCCTATGCCGATGCCGTCGCCCACGCGGGCGGTATGCCGGTCGACTTCCGTTATCAGTACGAGCCCAAGGGCCTCGGCCATGCTATCCGCTCTGCCGCCGACGCTGTGGCAGGGGAGAACTTCCTGGTTCTTCTGGGCGACTACGTTGTGCCCAACCGCGACATCTGCGACAAGATGCTCGCCGTCTCCAAGGAGCACGGTGGCGCTTCGGTTATCGCCGTCGCCGCGTGCGCTCCCGAGGAAGTCAGCCGTTACGGCGTTATCGCCGGTGACCGTGTGGGCTCGCTCGAGGGCTTCGAGAATGTTGCCGATGCCGAGCCGGGCGCTGTCTGGCGTATCGGCGGTCTGGTTGAGAAGCCTGCCCCCGAGGCGGCTCCCTCCAACCTGTACATCGTCGGCCGTTACCTGCTGAGCCCGCTGGTCATGGACCTGCTGGCCGATCAGCAGGCCGGCAAGGGCGGCGAGATCCAACTCACCGACGCCATGGCCCGTTCGCTCGACCGCGAAGCCATGTACGCCGTCGTCATCGACCCGCTGTCGGGCTACGACACCGGCACTCCCTCTGGTTGGATGGCCACTAACGCTCTCATGGCTGCAAGCGACCCCCGCTTTGCCGATGCCTTCTGGGACGCCATCGACGAGCGCGGCGGCTTAAAGCGTTAACGCGGTTTTACCAAACCGCGTAACTGCTCGACGCTGCACGGGCATCAGAGCGACAATTTGCCATTCAAAGAGGACGGCATGACCAGAAGGTCAATGCCGTCCTCTTTTCATGTCAACTTGTCGCTCTGATGCCCGTTCGCTGTTCGTCCTCTACCTGCGAAGCCGTCATGGCCGAAACGGGTGCGGACTTCGGTCTGCACCCGTTTTTTTATGCGTGCTGTTGTCTCTCTTCCGTTCCGATGTCAACCGCGTGCATCCTCAGCTTCGTTCACAGAAAATATATGAACAGATGTTCGATGCATAGCTATCTACCTGCGCGTTTTCTGTCGAAAAACTTTGCTACTCCAAAAACTCAATCGCGTCAAGGCTTTTCTTGCCCAACGGTCGGTACCTGATAAACTATTAGGTTGCGATAACTGGCGAAGCTATGCCTCGCCAACCCACCGAGCATTTCCGTGAAGGAGGAAAAACCTGGTGACCTACGCATACACTGCCACTGAGCGCAAGCGCGTCAGCTTCGGGAAAATCCCGGAGGCCATGGAGCTCCCCAACCTTATCTCTGTTCAAAGGGAATCCTTTGAGCGTTTTAAGGACGAGGGCCTTCGTGAGGCGTTCAAGGAATCCAGCCCCATCCAGAGCCAGAACCATGTTCTCGAGGTTACCTTCGGCGAGCATCAGTTCGGCGACCCCGCGCACACCGTCGAGGAGTGCCGCGAGAAGGATATGACCTATCAGGCTCCGCTTCTGACCGACGTCCGTCTCACCAACAAGGAGACCGGCGAGATCAAGGAGCAGCTCGTCTTCATGGGCGACTTCCCCATGATGACCGATCAGGGCACCTTCATCATCAACGGTACCGAGCGTATCGTCGTCTCGCAGCTCGTCCGTTCCCCGGGCGTGTACTACAGCTCCGAGATGGATTCGGGCAAGCAGATCTACAAGGCCCAGATCATCCCGTCCCGCGGTGCCTGGCTTGAGTTTGAGGTCGATAAGCGCGACCAGCTCATGGTCTCCATCGACCGTAAGCGCAAGCAGAGCGCCACGATGTTCCTGCGCGCCCTTGGCATCGCCGTCACCAACGACGACATCATCGAGCTGCTCGGCAACTCCGATGTGATCAAGCGCACCCTGGAGCGCGACACCGCCCTCACCCGCGAGGACGCCCTCATCGAGATCTACCGTCGCCTGCGCCCGGGCGAGCCTCCCACCGTGGACGCTTCCCGCAGCCTGCTCGAGGGCCTGCTCTTTAACCCGCAGCGCTACGATCTGGCCCGCGTCGGTCGCTACAAGGTCAACAAGAAGCTCAACCTCACCACCGAGGAAGAGGTCACGGTGCTCACCGACGAGGATATCGTCGCGACGCTGCGCTACCTGCTGTCCCTCGCTGCAGGCGAGCAGGGCTTCAAGGTCGACGACATCGACCACTTCGGCAACCGCCGCATCCGTACCGTCGGCGAGCTCGTCGCCAATCAGTTCCGTATCGGTATGAGCCGTATGGAGCGCGTCGTCCGTGAGCGCATGAGCTCCCAGGACATCGACGAGATCACCCCGCAGTCGCTCATCAACATCCGCCCGATCGTGGCCTCCATCAAGGAGTTCTTCGGTTCCTCGCAGCTCTCGCAGTTCATGGACCAGGCGAACCCCCTGACCGGTCTGACCCACAAGCGCCGTCTGTCCGCACTCGGCCCTGGCGGTCTTGCCGGCCACAAGTCCGGCTCCAGCCGCCGCACCAACGTGCCGACGGCCGTCCGCGACGTCCACAATTCGCACTACAGCCGCATGTGCCCGATCGAGACCCCCGAAGGCCCCAACATCGGCCTGATCGGCTCGCTCGCCCTCTACGCCCGCGTCAACGAGTATGGCTTCATCGAGGCCCCGTTCCGTCGTGTCGAGAACGGCGTTGCCACCGATCAGATCGACTGGATGACCGCTGACGAGGAAGAGAAGCACGTCATCGCGCCGGCCAACACGCCGCTCGATCCCAAGACCAACGAGTTCATCACGACCGATGCCGAGGGCAAGATCGTCCGTCCGCACACCGTGATCGCCCGTACCCGCGACTTCGACGGCTCCTTCGGCGCTCCCGCCGACGTGCCCGTCGAGGACGTCGACTACATGGACGTCTCGCCGCGTCAGATGCTTTCCGTCGCAGCCACGCTGATCCCGTTCCTTGAGCACGACGACGCCAAGCGTACGCTGATGGGCGCTAACATGCAGCGTCAGGCCGTGCCGCTGGTTCACCCCGCCGCTCCCTATGTCGGTACCGGCATGGAGCGTCGCGCCGCTCTGGACTCCGGCGAGGTCACCCTGGCCAAGAACGCCGGCGAGGTCATCTTTGCCGACGCCGCCAAGATCATCGTCAAGCATGCCGGCGGCATGGACGAGTATCACCTGGCCAAGTACCAGCGCTCCAACCAGTCCACCTGCATCAACCACCGTCCGCTCGTGCGCGTCGGTGACACCGTTGAGCAGGGCGAGCCTCTGGCCGACGGTCCTTCGACCGATCACGGCGAGCTCGCACTGGGCCAGAACCTCACCGTGGCCTACATGCCGTGGGAAGGCTTCAACTACGAGGACGGTATCGTCGTGTCCGAGCGCCTGGTGGCCGAGGACCTGCTGACGACCATCAACATTACCCGTCACGAGATCGACGCCCGCGACACCAAGCTCGGCCCCGAGGAGATCACCCGCGAGATCCCGAACCTCTCCGAGGACATGCTTGCCAACCTCGACGAGGACGGCATCATCCGCATCGGCGCCGAGGTCGGCCCTGGCGACATCCTGGTCGGCAAGGTCACGCCTAAGGGCGAGAGCGCTCTGACCGCCGAGGAGCGCCTGCTGCGCGCCATCTTCGGTGCCAAGGCCCACGACGTCCGCGACACCTCCCTTAAGATGCCTCACGGCGCTTACGGTCGCGTCATCGACGTTGTCCGCTTTAGCCGCGAGAACGGCGACGACCTGGCCCCCGGCGTCAACGAGCAGGTGCGCGTCTACGTCGCCCAGCGTCGTAAGATCCAGCAGGGCGATAAGATCGCCGGCCGCCACGGCAACAAGGGTGTTATCTGTAACGTTCTGCCGGTCGAGGACATGCCCTACATGGCTGACGGTACCCCGATCGACGTTATCCTCAACCCGCTGGGCGTTCCTTCGCGTATGAACGTCGGCCAGCTGCTCGAGTGCCACCTTGGCTGGGCTGCTGCCTGCGGTTGGGATACCGAGCAGGCCGACTCCGACAAGTACGTCCCCGGTCCGTTCTTCACCGCGACGCCCGTCTTCGACGGCGCCAAGGAGGACGAGATCGCCGAGGTCATCCGTCGTGCCAACAAGAACATGCTCAACAAGGCCACCGCTGCCTTTGGCGATCACATGCGCCCCGAGTTCGTCACCCAGCTTGACGAGCGCGGCAAGACCCGTCTGTTCGACGGCCGTACCGGCGAGGAGTTCCGCGAGCCCATTACCGTGGGTACGTCCTACATCCTCAAGCTCGGCCACATGGTCGACGACAAGATCCATGCCCGTTCGACTGGCCCTTACAGCCTGGTTACCCAGCAGCCTCTGGGCGGCAAGGCCCAGTTCGGCGGCCAGCGCTTCGGCGAGATGGAAGTTTGGGCACTGTACGCTTACGGTGCTTCCAACGTCCTGCAGGAGATCCTGACCGTCAAGTCCGACGATACCGTGGGCCGCGTCAAGACCTACGAGTCCATCGTCAAGGGCGAGAACGTTCCTGTCCCGGGTATCCCCGAGTCCTTCAAGGTTCTCGTCAAGGAGATTCGCTCCCTCGCACTGGACATCGAGCCCATGCACGATGCCGACGAGGACGCCTCCGCCCCTGTGACCGCCGAGGAGACCTCTGCTCTCGACGACCTGGCTGCGCTCGCCGGCGTTGACACCGACGTCGAGGCCGAGGATGCCGAGACCGCCGAGGCACCCGAGGCTGTCGCCGCCACGACCACTGATAAGGAGTAGTTGACTGTGGCAGATTTCGAAGCTACTGATTTTGACTCGGTAAAGATCTCCCTTGCCTCCGCCGACCAGATCCGTTCCTGGTCGCACGGTGAGGTCAAGAAGCCGGAGACCATCAATTACCGTACCCTCAAGCCCGAGAAGGACGGCCTGTTCTGCGAGAAGATCTTCGGTCCCGCCAAGGACTGGGAGTGCTCCTGCGGCAAGTACAAGGGCATCCGCTTTAAGGGCATCGTCTGCGAGCGCTGCGGCGTCGAGGTCACCTCGGCCAAGGTGCGTCGCGACCGCATGGGCCACATCGAGCTCGCCGCTCCCGTGTCCCACATCTGGTACTTCAAGAGCCCCACGAGCTTCCCGATGAGCCGTATGCTCGACATCAAGTCCAAGGACCTCGAGAAGGTTCTGTACTTCGCCAGCTACATCATCACCGAGGTTGACTATGAGGCCCGCGAGGCCGACGCCGACGACCTGCGCGAGGAGCTCGCCGCCGATCTGGAAGAGATCGATGCCGAGTGCGCCCGCCAGATCGAGTCCCTCAAGGAGCAGGGCGACCCCGAGAACTTTGACGAGTTCTCTGACGAGGAGCCGCTGACCCCCGAGGAGATCGCCTCCGGCATCGTCGATATCGAGGAAGAGTGCAAGGACGAGAAGCAGCTCCGCACGGACGCCTTCAACGCCTTCATGAAGCTCACCGAGCGCGACCTCATCTCCGATGAGCCGCTGTTCCGCGAGATGACCCGCTACTACTCCATGTACTTCAAGGGTGGCATGGGTGCCGAGGCCGTCCGCGACCTGCTCGCTGCCATCGACCTTCCTTCCGAGGCCGAGAAGCTCAAGGCCATCATCGCCGACGAGGACTCCCAGAAGCAGAAGCGCGAGAAGGCCGTCAAGCGCCTCGAGGTCGTTGACGCCTTCCTGAAGGGTGGCAACAGCCCCGCGAACATGATCCTGGACGTCATCCCGGTCATTCCGCCCGATCTGCGCCCGATGGTCCAGCTCGACGGCGGCCGCTTCGCTGCGTCCGACCTCAACGACCTGTACCGTCGCGTGATCAACCGTAACAACCGACTCAAGCGCCTGCTCGACCTGGACGCCCCCGCGATCATCGTGAACAACGAGAAGCGCATGCTCCAGGAGTCCGTGGACGCCCTGTTCGACAACGGCCGTCGTGGTCGCCCGGTCTCTGGCCGTGGCGGTCGCCCGCTCAAGTCGCTCGCCGAGGCCCTCAAGGGCAAGCAGGGTCGTTTCCGTCAGAACCTGCTGGGCAAGCGTGTCGACTACTCCGGCCGTTCGGTAATCGTTACCGACCCCAAGCTGCTGCTGCACCAGTGCGGTCTGCCCAAGACCATGGCGCTGGAGCTCTTCAAGCCCTTCGTCATGAAGCGCCTGGTCGAGCTTGGCAAGGTCGAGAACATCAAGGGCGCCAAGCGCGCTATCGACCGCGGTGCCACCTTTGTGTGGGACATCCTCGAAGAGGTCATCGACGGCCGCGTCGTGCTGCTCAACCGTGCACCGACCCTGCACCGTCTGTCTATTCAGGCCTTTGAGCCGGTGCTGGTCGAGGGCAAGGCCATCCACCTGCACCCGCTGGTCTGCTCGCCCTTCAACGCCGACTTCGACGGCGACCAGATGTCTGTCCACGTGCCGCTGTCCAGCCAGGCTCAGGCCGAGGCTCGCGTGCTCATGCTCTCTGCGAACAACCTGCGCTCGCCGGCATCCGGCAAGCCGGTCAACATCCCCTCGCAGGACATGATCATCGGTGTGTACTACCTGACCCAGGTCCGCGACGGTCTGCCGGGCGAGAACCACGTGTTCTCGAGCTTCGACGACGCGCTGCACGCCTATGACTGCCGCTCCGAGGTCGACATGCAGGCCAAGATCCAGGTCCGCGTGTCTGCCGAGAACGCCAACGTCATCAACGAGGACGGCACCCGTATCTTCCGCGTCAAGAACGGCAAGAACGAGTTTGTCGACTACGACGTCACCGGCAACAAGACCGCGCGCTTCGAGACCTCTATCGGCCGCATCATCTTCAACCGCCAGTGCCTGCCCGAAGACTATGAGTTCATGAACTACAAGATGGTCAAGGGCGACGTGGCCAAGCTGGTTGCCGACTGCTGCGATCGCTACCCCGAGGCCAAGGTCGGCCCGATCCTCGACGCCATCAAGTACTCCGGCTTCCACTACGCTACCCGCGCAGGCCTCACCATCTCGGTGTGGGACGCTCTCATCCCTGCCGAGAAGCAGGAGCTGCTCGATCGTGCCCAGGCCAACGTCGACCAGATCAACGAGTACTTCGAGGAGGGCTTCATCAACGAGACGGAGCGCCACATCGAAGTCGTTAACGAGTGGACCGCTTGTACCGACAAGGTCGCAGCGCTCATGCTCGACATGTTCGACGAGGAGAACCCGCTGTACATGATGGCCGACTCCGGCGCCCGTGGCTCTAAGACCCAGCTGCGTCAGCTCGGCGGCATGCGTGGCCTGATGGCAGACATGTCCGGCGAGACGATCGACCTTCCCATTAAGGCGAACTTCCGCGAGGGCCTGCTGCCGCTCGAGTACTTCATTTCGACCTACGGCGCCCGTAAGGGCCTGGTCGATACCGCATCCCACACCTCGGACTCTGGTTACCTGACCCGTCGTCTGGTCGACGTGGCTCAGGACGTCATCGTCCGCGAGGAGGACTGCGGTACGCACGAGGGCGTTACCTACAACCTCGTCATCCCCGGCACCACCGACCTCAACACCGACCTCGTCGGCCGTTGCTTCATCGAGGACGTCGTGGCTCCCGATGGTACCGTGCTCTTTGAGCAGGACGGCTACATCGAGAAGGTCGCAGACATCCAGAAGATGGTCGATGCGGGCCTCAAGAAGGTCAAGCTCCGCGCGCTGCTCACCTGCCGCTCCAAGTACGGCGTGTGCCAGAAGTGCTACGGCTGGGATCTTTCCACCCGTCGTCCGGTCGCCATCGGTACCGCGGTCGGCATTATTGCCGCCCAGTCCATCGGCGAGCCCGGTACGCAGCTTACGATGCGTACCATTCACTCCGGCGGCGTCGCTGGTGTCGACGATATTACGCAGGGTCTGCCTACGGTCAGCCGTATGTTCGATATCGTCGGCAACGTCAACGAGAAGATTCTGGGTCGCGAGGCCGAGCTGGCTCCGTACTCCGGTCACCTCTCGATTAAGCCCGAGAAGTCCGAGTACGTGCTGACGCTCACCGACTCCGAGGATCACACCCGTGTCCTCGACGAGCGTCGCGTCCCCGCTTCGGTGCGCTTCATGCCCGAGATCGAGGACGGCTGCGAGGTTCGCGCCGGCGACCAGATCACGAAGGGCTTCGTCAACTTCCGCAACCTGCGCAAGCTGACCGACATCGAGTCGACGATGCACACCTTCGTCGAGAGCGTCAAGGACGTCTACACCAGCCAGGGCGTCGACCTGAACGACAAGCACATCGAGGTGCTCGCACGTCAGATGCTGCGTCGCGTTCAGATCACCAACCCCGGTGACTCCAAGTACCTGCTTGGTCAGTACGTCGACCGCTACGAGTTCGCCGACGAGGTCGAGCGCGTTGCCCGTCTGGGCGGTCAGGCTCCCGTGGCCGAGCCCGTCATCCTGGGTACGCTCAAGGTTGCGTCCAACATCGACTCCTGGCTGTCGAGCGCTTCGTTCATCCGTACCGCCGGCGTCCTTACCGAGGCTGCTATTGAGGGCAAGGTCGACCACCTGCTCGACCTTAAGTCCAACGTCATCGTCGGTAAGAAGATCCCGGCTGGTACTGGCCTCAAGCCGTACGCCAACGCCAAACTGACGTATCGCACGGCCGACGGCTATGTCGACATCGACGGTCCGGCTTCGCCCAATGCCAAGTCGCTGCCCGAGTGGGCTCCTGTGGAGCTCAAGGACCTGGACGAGCAGCTCCCGCAGCAGCTCGACTGGGCCGGCTACGACGAGTTCGGCGGTGCTGACGGTTCGTTCACCCGCAACGGCCACACCATCTCCGCCGAGAAGGCTCGCCTGTACCTGTTCGACGACCTGGGCGTGTCGCAGCGCTGGACCAACAAGTTCAGCGAGGTCGGCATCGAGACGGTCGGCGACCTGGTCGGCAAGTCCGAGGAGGATTTGCTGCGCATCGATGGCATCGGTGCCAAGGCGATCGAGGAGCTCCGTGACGGCCTGGAGGCCCACGACCTGCTCTACATCCTCGAGAACAACGACGACGTTGCCGACGAGGAAGACCTCTCGCAGCTGCTGCAGATGGTCTTTAGCCCCGACGGTCCGGACGACATCCTGCTGGGCACCTCCGCCACGCCGACACATCACGCCGACGCCGACGAGGAGCTCCTGGGCGCCCCGATCGACGACAAGAAGGCTCCTGCCAACGGTGCCATCAACGAGGACATGGCTTCCCTCGACGAGCTGCTCAACCAGCTCGTGGACACCGACGACGCCGAAGAGGCCAAGGACAACGACGAGGAGTAACTAGTTCCGCCGTTCTAACGAACGGCGGCGACCTCCGTCGCTGCGCGGCCCCCAGAGCTACAATCTGTCATTCAAAAGGCAGGGCATGACCAAAAGGTCAATGCCCTGCCTTTTTCATGCCACCTTGTACGCTCTGGGGGCCGCTCGCTTGCGTATGCTCAACCTGTTGCGTTCCGTTGATCCCTTACCAAAAAGGGACGGATTAATTTTGGTAGGTTTTTCCTGCTTGGATTTGAAACATTTCACTCGGTCAAAGCGTATCTATGGTGAGGGCCTCATCGAGAACCAATAACGTCACCGGGAGGTGATTATGGAAGAACAAGCATTTAGACAGGCGGTCGAAGATCACCGGGATGTCGTGTTTCGGATCGCATTGACGTACCTGCGCGATCGCGCCGATGCCGACGATGTTGCACAAGACGTCTTTCTTAAGTTGCTCAAAAGCGATACGCATTTTGAAGGCTGGGAGCATCTTCGTCGCTGGCTTATCCGGGTCACGATTAATGAATGCAAATCGCTCTTTCGAAAGCCATGGAGGCGCGTGGAGGATATTGAGAACCTGGCCGATTCGCTTTCGATGGCGCAGGAAGAGACCAAGGCCGTCCTGTCGGACGTCATGCGGCTTCCGGAACGATTCCGTATCCCCATCGTGCTCTATTACTATCTGGGCTTCTCGACTTCAGAGATTGCCGAGTTATTGCATGTGCCAGCCGCGACCGTTCGAACGCGTTTAGCTCGCGGTAGATCGAAGCTCAAATTCATCCTAGAGGAGGGCGACCGTGAAATCCAATCAAATCAAGCAGGCCTTCGAGTCCATCCAAGCCGATAGCGATCTTGCCGACCGTGTTATTGATGCTGCTGCGGGTGAGCCGCTTCATCGAAAGGGCCACGCGAAGCCTCTCTATGTTGCCGTAATCGGATGCCTTGCCGGAGTGCTGGCGACCGGAGGGGTCGCCTACGCCGTCGTCAATTCCAGCTATTTTGCCTCTGCTTGGGGAAACCATGGCAACGGAGAGTCCATTACCTGGACTCAAGGTGGCTCGTCGGGGACTAAATATACCTACACCAGAGAGTTTGGTGACGGCATTGCGCCCCAAAGCTTGGAGGGTTCAGTACAGAAGGTCAATCTGTCCGTCGAGGGCAACGGCTATACACTCGACATTCATGATATGGCTATCGATAAAAACGGTTGCGGTGCCGTGACGTTTACGTTGTCCAATCCAAATGGTGTTAACTACTACAAGCCGGCAGCAGAGACTGGCGAACTTGTTCTCTATGGTGAAGAAGAAGGGGGCGTCAGTACACCCAGCATGAACTTCGGCGAGGAATGGGCTGATACACGCTGCACCATTGATAAAGACACATCAAGCGACACGGTCATTAACGGCACGATGTACTTTGCCTCTATGGATCGCGAGCGAGGTTTGCAACATGCGGTCACCTGGAATATCTCGTGGACCGAGGGCGAAGGCGAAGATGCGAGGCAGTTTGAGGCATCGACGCCCGAGTTTAGCGTCGGAACATACGTCGATACCAAGGAACTTCACTCCGATGATTCGTCTCTCGAGATCAGCCCATTTTCAATCCAGACGCACATCCCCGATCTGGGCTATGAAGCAGTTGATAATAAACTGACCGTCACCTACAAGGATGGATCGGAGCAGATTATCGAAGATGACGACGCAGGGGTGTTCAACTTATATTTTTCTTATGCGCGCAATAGCGGAGAGAACATCTGGGTGCCAACGAAGTTGATTGATGTCGACCAAGTGGTTTCAGTAACGCTTGAGGGCACAAGGTGCACCTCAACAGGAAAGACCGAAACGAAAGTACCCTTTACCATCGTCTATTCGTAACGACTAGGGCCGCTTCCTACGAGGGGAGGCGGCCTATTTTGCGTTAAATGGGCGGTTATTTTGAGCGATATTCGACTGAATTTCGGAAGTATGCGGCAAAATCCCGATAGTCCGACCACACCGGATATGTCCAAGCGTTCTACCTGCTGGTTTGTTATTGCAAAACCCCTGTGTGCTCGGCAAGTTCATTTTTTACCGCATACTTCCGAAAGCACCTACGATTTGCATACAACAGGGAGAGCAGGAAAACGCCGGAGCGCGACGTTTCCCCAGATAAAACCGACCAAAATAAACCTGTCCCTTTTTGGCAGGTAACGTTGCCCCGACGAGTACGTCGGATTCCCGGTCCGGGCGGCCCGCTGTTTAAGTTTGTCGCGAGTTCCGCACGCAAAGGAAAGCACTTAATGTGCTTTCCGTCTTGCGCAGGACTGTAGAGCAGCAAACTTAAACAGCCGGCCGCCCGGCCCGGGAATCCGCCCCCGCGCACAGAAGGGGATTCCATTTGTGTAGGGTTTGCGGAAATGTGCCAATTTTGGGATACGCCCGGCGGCGTGGTCTGTTGACGGCACAGCTAACGCCACGTATCCTATCGAACTGCGTGTTTCGTAGGGGGATGCTGACCCCTCGATTCAAGCCGTTGCACTTTACAGAAAGCTGGAATCATTCGAGAAGGAGTACGCTTTGCCTACTATTAACCAGCTGGTTCGCCAGGGCCGTCGTTCCGTGCCCAAGAAGTCCAAGAACGCTGCTCTGCAGCACAACTCCCAGAAGCGCGGCGTGTGCACCCGCGTCTTCACCACGAGCCCCAAGAAGCCGAACTCGGCTCTTCGTAAGGTTGCCCGTGTTCGCCTTGTCAACGGCATCGAAGTTACTGCTTACATCCCGGGTGAGGGCCACAACCTGCAGGAGCACTCCATCGTGCTCGTCCGCGGCGGTCGTGTCCGTGACCTCCCTGGTGTCCGTTATCACGTCATCCGTGGCGCCTACGACGCTGCTCCGGTCCAGAACCGTATGCAGGCCCGTTCCAAGTACGGTGCTAAGCGCCCCAAGGCTAAATAAGCCAGATAACGTTTTGATACTTTCGCCGTGTGCCGCCTAAGCGCCGCACGGTAGACACTTAAGGAGATTTCACATGCCGCGTCGTGCAGCAGCTAATCGTCGTGAGGTTCAGCCTGACGCCGTTTACAACAACCGCCTGGTGACTCAGCTCATCAACAAGGTCCTTCTTGACGGCAAGAAGGCCACCGCTGAGCGCATCGTTTACACCGCTTTCGAGATCGTTGCCGAGAAGTCCGAGGGTGGCGACGCTCTCGCTACCTTCAAGAAGGCTATGGACAACGTCAAGCCCACGCTCGAGGTTAAGCCCAAGCGTGTCGGTGGCGCTACCTATCAGGTCCCGATGGAGGTCAACTCCCGTCGTTCCACCGCTCTGGGTATCCGCTGGATCGTCAACTTCTCCCGCGCTCGCAAGGAGAAGACCATGGCCGAGCGTCTCGCTAACGAGATCCTCGACGCTTCCAACGGCCTGGGCGCTTCCGTCAAGAAGCGTGAGGACGTCTTCAAGATGGCCGAGGCCAACCGCGCGTTCTCTCACTATCGTTGGTAAGTTAAGGTAAGGAACTAACATGGCTAAGCCTAAGTACAAGCTTTCCGATACCCGTAACATCGGCATCATGGCCCACATCGATGCCGGTAAGACCACCACGACCGAGCGTATTCTTTACTACACCGGTAAGACCCACAAGATCGGTGAGGTCCATGAGGGCGCTGCCACCATGGACTGGATGGTTCAGGAGCAGGAGCGCGGCGTAACCATTACCTCCGCTGCTACCACGTGCTTCTGGAACAAGGACGGTAAGGACTACCGCATCCAGATCATCGACACCCCGGGCCACGTTGACTTCACCGCCGAGGTCGAGCGCTGCCTGCGCGTCCTCGATGGCGCTGTCGCCGTCTTCGACGCCGTTGCCGGCGTTCAGCCCCAGTCTGAGACCGTTTGGCGTCAGGCTTCTACCTTCAACGTCCCCCGCATCGCCTTTATCAACAAGTATGACCGCGTGGGCGCTGACTTCTTCAACGCTATCGAGACAATGAAGGATCGTCTCGACGCTAACGCCGTGGCCGCTCAGGTCCCGATGGGCGCCGAGGACAACTTCTGGGGCGTCATCGACCTCGTTACCATGACTGCATGGGACTTCAAGGCCGACGAGAAGGGCATGACCTACCCCGAGCCGATGGACGAGATCCCGGCTGAGTTCGCCGACATCGCTGCCACCAAGCGCGAGGAGCTCCTCGACGCCGCTGCCAGCTTTGATGACGAGCTCATGGAGAAGATCCTCATGGAGGAGGACTTCACCGTTGAGGAGCTCAAGGCTGCTCTGCGCAAGGGCGTTCTGGCCAACGAGCTCAACCTCGTCTTTGTGGGCTCCGCCTACAAGAACAAGGGCGTTCAGGAGCTGCTCGACGCTGTCGTCGACTACCTGCCCAGCCCGCTCGACGTCGAGGCCGTCACCGGTACCGATCCGGACACCGGCGAGGAGATCCAGCGTCATCCTTCCTTCGACGAGCCCTTCTCCGGCCTGGTCTTCAAGATCATGACCGACCCGTTCGTCGGTAAGCTCACCTATGTCCGTGTTTACTCCGGCCGCGCCGAGTCCGGCTCCTACGTGGTCAACGCTTCCAACGGTCAGCGCGAGCGCCTCGGCCGCATCCTCGAGATGAACGCCGCCGAGCGTATCGACCGTGACGACGCTGCCGCCGGCGACATCGTCGCTTGCGTCGGTTTCAAGAACTCCACCACCGGTGACACCCTGTGCGCCGAGGGCAAGGAGATCGTCCTCGAGAAGATCGAGTTCGCCAAGCCCGTTATCGACGTTGCCATCGAGCCCAAGACCAAGGCTGAGCAGGACAAGATGTCCCTGGCTCTGACCAAGCTCGCCGAGGAGGACCCGACCTTCCAGGTGTCCACCAACCACGAGACCGGCCAGACCATCATCGCCGGCATGGGCGAGCTGCACCTCGAGATCATCGTCGACCGTCTGCTCCGCGAGTTCAAGGTTGACGCTAACGTTGGTAAGCCCCAGGTCGCCTACCGCGAGACCGCTGGTCACGACGTCGAGAAGGCTGAGGGCAAGTTCGTCCGTCAGTCCGGTGGTCGCGGTCAGTACGGCCACGCCGTCATCAAGCTCGAGAAGATGGAGGAGGGCTTCGGCTACGAGTTCGTCAACGCTATCGTCGGCGGCGTCGTGCCCAAGGAGTACATCCCGTCCATCGACAAGGGCATTCAGGAGGCCCTGAACACCGGTGTTATCGCCGGCTTCCCGGTCCTCGACGTCAAGGTCACCCTGTTCGACGGTTCTTACCACGAGGTCGACTCCTCCGAGGCCGCCTTTAAGATCGCCGGTTCCATGGCTATCAAGGACGCCCTCAAGAAGTCCGATCCGCAGCTGCTCGAGCCGATCATGGCTGTCGAGGTCGAGACTCCCGAGCAGTACATGGGCGACGTTATGGGCAACCTCTCCGGTCGCCGCGGCAAGATCGAGGGCATGGAGGATCGCAAGAACAGCAAGCTCATCCGTGCCAAGGTGCCGCTGGGCGAGATGTTCGGTTACGCTACCGACCTTCGCTCCCAGACCCAGGGCCGTGCATCCTACACGATGCAGTTCGACTCTTATGAGCCCGCGCCCAAGTCCATCGTGGACGAGGTCATGAGCAAGAACGCCTAAGTTCGAGCTCCCTGTTACGTAATCCGCGAGAACATCTCTCGCACTCTTTGGAGGTTTAAGTTGGCTACCCAGAAGATCCGCATTCGCCTCAAGGGCTATGATCACGAGGTCGTCGATCAGTCCGCGAAGCTCATCGTCGAGACCGCTCAGAAGACCGGCGCTCGCGTTTCCGGTCCTGTCCCCCTGCCCACCGAGCGTAACCTGTACACGGTTATCCGCTCCCCGCACGTGAACAAGGACTCCCGTGAGCAGTTCGAGATGCGCACCCACAAGCGCCTCATCGACATCCTCGACCCCACCTCGGGCACCGTTGATTCGCTCATGCGTCTCGACCTTCCCGCTGGCGTCGACATCGACATCAAGCTCTAAGCGATATCGCTCATAGCATACAGAGCCCCGCTGCCGTTTTGGTAGCGGGGCTTTTTTGGTTTGCATGATGGGTTTTGACTGCCGGGTAATGCTGCCGGGCAGGTGGCTGCGGTGCTCTATTTGCTCAAGGGGCGCAGCGATGCCTCCTCAAAATGGAAGGATCGCAAGCCGTCTTCCCCTTCGATACACGCGCGTCCAAAGGCATCTACGGTTTTAAAGATGCCTCGCGCCAGTTCGTCTCCTGCGGGGGAGCGGGCGATAACGTGTTCCCCAATCCAATTGAGGTGAGTGACATATTCGCCGTGGATGGGTGCGAGCGGTCCGGCGTTTTCTTCCATGGCGTTGAGCAGATCCGCCCACGCGTCCACAGCGTTTACGACGGTGCGATAGACCTCCTTGAGCAGCACATCGACGGCGGGAACGTTCTCGTTGAGGTCAGACAGGCCGATTGCCGGTAGGCCGCCATCGGGAACCTCCGAGGGCACATAGTTCACATTGACGCCAAAGCCGCAGACGGCGAAAGTTTTGCCTTCGTTATCGCGTGCGGCCTCGACCAGAATGCCGCCGAGTTTGCGCCCTCGAGCGACCAAGTCGTTGGGCCATTTGAGGCCAATCTCGTTTGCAAGACCCTGCTTTTCGAGCGTCTCGAGTACCGCTAGGCCGCTGACGGCGGCAAGACCAGAGTACTTTGCAGGATTAACGCATGGACGCAGGACAATCGAAAGCAATAAGTTGCCGGCGGTTGAATCCCACTTGTGGCCGCGCCGGCCGCGTCCTGCTGTCTGAGCCCGGGCGGCAAGTCCTGTGCCGTGCGGAGCTCCCTGTTTTCCTGCTTCGAGCAGGTCATCGTTGGTCGATCCGGTTACGTCGACTATCGTTAATTGGGTATCCATAACGGCTGCTACCTCCTTAATGAATAAGTGAATAACGCAATGGTGTCGAGAGGCAGACACAATGTGAAGCCTTTGTCGCATTTGGACAATTTAATGTTAACACGTCAACAATGACTGAAATGCGCTATCCTCTCTTGGTCGATGTAAACACGTCAACAACTCAAAGGAGGTTAGTGATGGGTTTCACGATTCTTGGAACAGGCTCGGCGCTTCCTAAGCGCAGTGTTTCCAATGACGAGCTGTCCGAGTTTCTCGATACCTCGGATGAGTGGATTTTTACCCGCACAGGTATCAAGAGCCGCCATGTGTGCACCACCGAGTCACTCGACGACCTTGCCGTAGCGGCGAGCGAGCGGGCACTCCAGGTGTCCGGAATCGACGCGAGCCAGCTGGATCTGATCGTCTGCTCGACGACGACGGGTGACCACCTTGTTCCCGCTGAGGCGTGTGCCGTTGCTGAGCGACTAGGCGCGACGTGCCCTGCCTTCGACGTTTCGGCGGCCTGCGCCGGCTTCGTATTTGCGCTCGATGTCGCCGAGGGCTATATCGCCCGCGGTCGCGCCAAACACGTGCTGGTCGTTGCAGCCGAGCAGATGACGCGCGCGCTCGATTGGACCGACCGTGCAACGTGCGTGCTCTTTGGCGATGGCGCGGGTGCTGCGGTCATAGAGGCCGGGGGAGAGAATCCCCTCGCCGTTGAGCTTTCGACGTCGCCTGACGTCGAAACACTGCGCGTCCCCGGATTGGCGGGCTCCTCGCCGTATAAGACGGCGCAGGACCGCGAGAGCGTGCTCTCCATGAACGGCCGCCGCGTGTTCAAGTTTGGCGTCAATGCGATCTGCGACACGGTCAACAAGCTCGCGAGCGACGCAAGTATCGCGGTTGAGGACATCGACCATTTTGTATTCCATCAGGCCAACGAACGAATTTTGAGCCAGGCGGTCAAGCGCCTAGGCGTGCCGGACGACCGCGTGGTCCGTACGCTGCGCGAGACCGGCAACATCTCGAGCGCCTGCATTCCGCTTGCCCTCGACCGGCTGGCAGACACTGGCGCGCTTTGCCCGGGCGACACGATCGCCTTGGTTGGATTTGGCGCCGGTCTGGATATAGGTGGCTACCTGCTTCGCTGGAAGTAGTTGCACATAGGACATAAAAACGCCCCCAGGGCACAAACAAAGGAGAACTACCATGGCAGATCAGAAGACCTTCGAGCGCGTTTGCGACGTTATCCGCGAGACCGCCGGCCTTGATGATGTCGAGATGAAGCCCGAGTCCACGCTCGAGGAGATTGGCCTCGACAGCCTGGGTACCGTCGAGATCCTCGTCGCCGTCGAGGACGAGTTCGGCATTCAGCTCGATACCGAGGAGAACCCCAAGACGGTCGGCGAGTTTGTCGATACGGTCGAGGCGGCATTGGAGAAGTAGTAATGCTCAAGACTCCTCTCTGCGATCTGCTTGGCATCGAGAAGCCTGTGTTTCAGGGTGGCATGGCTTGGATTGCCGACGCCTCGCTGGCGTCGGCCGTGTCCGAGGCGGGTGGCCTAGGCATCATCGCGGCCATGAACGCCGATGCCAACTGGCTACGCGATCAGATCCACGAGCTGCGCGCTAAGACGGATAAGCCCTTTGGCGTCAACGTGATGCTCATGAGCCCGTTTGTCGACGAGGTGGCACAGGTTGTAATCGACGAGCAGGTGCCTGTTGTCGTGACGGGTGCCGGCAATCCCACCAAGTACATGAAGGCCTGGAGTGATGCGGGCATCAAGGTCATTCCCGTCGTGGCTTCGGTGGCATTGGCGCGTCTCGTGGCGCGTCGTGGAGCCACCGCCGTGGTTGCCGAGGGTACCGAATCAGGCGGTCATATTGGCGAGACCTCGACGATGGCGCTCGTTCCGCAGGTGGTCGATGCGGTCGATATCCCCGTTGTGGCGGCAGGCGGCATCGCCGATGGTCGCGGCGTGGCAGCCTCCTTTATGCTGGGCGCCGCCGGCGTCCAGGTGGGCACGCGCTTTTTGGTTGCAAACGAGTGCACCGTATCCGAGCAGTACAAAGAGCTGGTGCTCAAGGCGGGCGACACGTCGACGCGTGCGACCGGTCGCTCGACGGGACATCCGGTTCGTGCCCTCAAGAGCCCCTTCACCAACGCCTATGCCAAGAACGAGGCGGCAGGCGCAAGCCCCGAGGAGCTCGGTGCCATGGGTACGGGTGCGCTTCGCAAGGCCGCAAAGGACGGTAATTACGAGGAGGGTTCGTACTTGTGCGGACAGATTGCCGGTTTGGTCAACGAGCGCCAAAGCGCGCGCGAGATTGTTGACGATCTGGTCGATGGCGCTGAGCGCGTCTTGAAGGGTGCGTCCGCATGGGTAGCGTAGCGTTTCTGTTTGCCGGCCAGGGTGCCCAGCATCCGGCGATGGGCGTCAACCTGATCGAGGCATCGCCGGCGGCTGCCGAGGTGTTCGCGATCGCCGATGAGGTACGCCCGGGGACCAGTGAACAGTGCCGGAGTGCCTCGAAGGAGGAGCTCTCGCGGACCGAGAACACGCAGCCTTGCGTGTTCGTGCACGACCTGGCCGTCGCCGCCGCCCTGCGCGAGCGCGGCGTGGTGCCTGCCGCCTGTGCGGGATTCTCGCTGGGCGAGGTCGCGGCACTCACCTTTGCGGGGGCATTCGATACGCGAGCGGGTTTTGAGCTCGTGTGCGAGCGTGCAGCATTGATGGCCGCGGCGGCCGAGCGTCACCCCGGCGGCATGCGCGCCGTCATCAAGCTCGATGCGGCGCAGGTCGAGGACCTGGCGGCAAAAGCCGGCGAAGACTGTTGGCCGGTCAACTACAACAGCCCCCAGCAGACCGTTGTGGCCGGAGCACCCGATGCGCTGCAGGCGCTCGACGTTCTGGTAAAAGAGGCGGGCGGCCGTGCCATGAAGGTCGCGGTGTCGGGTGCATTCCATAGCCCCTATATGGCCGAGGCGACCTGTGGCCTTGCGGCATATATCGAGGCCGGCCACGCACCGTCCCCGTTGCTGATCCCGGTCGTGGCGAATATGACGGCCGCGCCCTATCCGGCGGACCCTCAGGCAGCATCCGATGTGCTGGCCCAGCAGGTAAGCCATGCCGTGCACTGGGTCGACACGCTGCATGCGCTGCAAGATCAAGGTATCGACACATTTATCGAGGTCGGTCCCGGCAAAACGCTGTCGGGCCTGGTTAAGCGCACGCTAAGCGACGTTTGCGTGTATTCGTGCGAGACGGCCGAGCAGGTCGCGGCCATCGCCGATGAGCTTGCGTAGCGAATCGGTTTCTACCCGAAAGGAATGACATGGGCAATGTATGCGATGGCGCGCTCGAGCGCGACGGTTCGCGCCGCGTGGCGCTGGTCACGGGCGGATCGCGCGGCATCGGTCGCGCTTGTGCCGTGGGTCTGGCGGAGGATGGCTACGATATCGCCGTCGTCTATGCCGGCAGCGTCGATGCGGCGCACGAGACGTGCGAGACATGCGAAGTGGCCGGCGCCACGGCGCGCGCATATCAATGCGACGTGGCCGACCCCGATGCCGTCAATGCGTGCGTGGAAGCGGTTCTCAGCGACTTCGGTTCCATTTGGGCGCTCGTCAACAATGCCGGCATCACCCGCGATGGCTTGCTTATGCGCATGGGTGACGACGCGTTCGATCGCGTGCTCGATGTCAATCTGAAGGGCACGTTCAACACGACGCGTGCGCTCACCAAGACCTTTATGCGCCAGCGCGGCGGTTGCGTCGTCAACATGAGCTCAGTCGTGGGCCTGATGGGCAATGCCGGACAAGCCAACTACGCCGCCTCCAAGGCGGGCGTCATCGGCCTGACCAAGGCGGTGGCGCGCGAGCTTGCGCCTCGCGGCGTGAGGGTAAACGCGGTCGCCCCCGGCTTTGTCGAGACCGATATGACGGCAAAGCTCTCGGATAAGGTGCGCGCGGCGTGTGAGGAGCAGATTCCCCTTAAGCGCATGGCGCGTCCCGAGGAAGTTGCCGGCGTGGTGCGCTTTTTGGCAAGCGATGCGGCGGCCTACATTACGGGCGAGGTCGTGCGCGTCGACGGCGGAATGGCGATGTAGAAATCAGAGCTGGCATATTCATCGGCTTGGATGAGGAGACCATGATGGAACAGAGAGTTGCAATTACCGGCATCGGCGCCGTATCGCCACTCGGCAACACCGCGCTTGCCACCTGGGCGGCCATGTGCGCCGGTACGTGTGGTATCGGCCCGATCACGCACTTCGATACGGACGCGTTTGCCGTCAAGGTGGCGGCCGAGGTCAAGGGCTTTGACGGTGCCGAATACTTTGGCAAACGTGACGCCAAACATCTCGACCCCTGCGTTCAGTTTGCGATGGCGGCTTCGGACGAGGCCATGCACGATGCGGGGCTCGATGCCGAAGGTGCCGTCGACCACGAGCGCTTGGGCGTATACGTGGGATCGGGCGTGGGCGGCATGACGACGCTCGTCGATAACGTCCATACGATTGCCGATCGCGGACCCCGCCGCGCGTCCCCTTACATGATCGCGATGATGATTCCCAATATGGCTTCGGGCAACATTGCGATCCGTCACAAGGCGAAAGGCCCAACCCTGCCCGTCGTGACTGCGTGCGCGACCTCGGCCCATGCGGTGGGCGAGGCGTTCCGCGCCATCAAACACGGCTATGCCGACGCAATCCTTGCGGGTGGCAGCGAGGCGGCTATCATCCCCGACGCCGTTGCTGGCTTTACGTCCTGCCGCGCGCTCACCACCAACCCCGACCCTTTGACGGCGTGCCGCCCGTTCGATGCGAACCGCGACGGCTTTGTGATGGGCGAGGGTGCCTGCGTGCTCGTGCTCGAGGGCATGGAGCATGCACAGGCTCGCGGCGCCCATATTTACGCCGAGGTCGTGGGCTACGGCAACACCGACGATGCCTACCACATCACGAGCCCCGATCCCGAGGCGACCGGCATTGCCCGCGCGATTTCGCAGGCCGTGGCCGAGGGCGACGTCAAACCGTCCGAGGGTCTCTACATCAACGCCCACGGCACGTCGACCAAGCTCAACGATTCGTCCGAGACGGCGGGCATCAAGCGAGCGCTTGGCGAGGATGCGGCGCGCGCCGCGCACGTCTCGTCAACCAAGTCGATGACCGGGCACATGATCGGTGCCACGGGCGCCATCGAGGTCATGGCCTGTGCCATGGCGCTCGAGCAGGGCGTGGTGCCGCCGACCATTAACTGCAACACGCCCGATCCCGCCTGCGATCTCGATTACACGCCCAATCGCGCGGTTCGCGCCGACCTTACCTGGGCGCTTTCGACCAACCTGGGCTTTGGCGGCCACAACGCCGCCATTGCGCTGCGCAAATATGCAAGGAGCTAGAGCATGGATTCCAAAAGACTTGCCGAGATAGCCGATGTTATGGAGGACCGCGGCCTCACGCGCGTGCGCGTGGAGGAGCCCGATGGCACCGCGGTCGAACTTGAGCGTGCGAGTGCCGCGCAGCCGGTTGCCGTGCCCATGCCCATGCCAAGCGCCATGGCTGCTCCGGTTGCGGCTCCCGCAACCGCACCTGCCGCACCGGAGCCTGCCGCGCAAGCGCCCGCTGCCGCACCGGAGCCCCAGGGCGTCGAGGTCACGGCTCCCATGGTCGGCGTCTTCTACGCTGCCCCGGCGCCGGGCGACGAGCCGTTTGTACGCGTGGGCTCCAAGGTCAAGGCCGGCGAGACGCTCTGCATCATTGAGGCCATGAAGGTCCTCAACGAGGTGACGGCAGAGGCGGATGGCGAGGTGCTCGAGATCTGCGTAGCCGACGGCGACCTTGTGGAATTCGGCAGCTGCCTCATGAGGATCGGATAGGTGATATCCATGAACAAAGAAGAGCTCAAGAGGCTGTTGCCGCATCGCGAGCCGATGCTTTTGCTCGACGAAGCCGAGCTGGTGGGCGACGAGGCCCACGGCAAGATCAAGATTACGGGCGATGAGTACTTTTTGCAGGGGCATTTTCCGGGAAACCCGGTCGTCCCCGGCGTGATTCAGTGCGAGATGCTCGCCCAAAACTGCTGCGTGCTGCTGATGGGCGATGAGGAGGCGCGCGGCGCGACGCCGTTCTACACGAGTCTGGACAAGGTGCGCTTTAAGCGTCCGGTGCGCCCGGGCGACACGGTGGATCTGGTGTGCTCCATCACGCGTGCGCACGGGCCGTTCCGCTTTGCGACGGGTACCGCGAGCGTCAACGGTGAGGTTTGCTGCCGCGCCGATATGTCTTTTGCACTCATGCACGAAAGTTAAGGAAGGCTTCATGTTCGACAAAGTGCTCATCGCCAACCGCGGCGAAGTCGCGGTCCGTGTTATCCGCGCGTGCCGCGATATGGGCATCAAGACCGTCGCCGTTTATTCCACGGCCGATGCGGACGCGCTGCACGTGCAGCTTGCCGACGAGGCGTATTGCATCGGCGGCCCGCGTCTTGCCGAGAGCTACCTCAACGACGATGCCGTGCTTACCTGTGCCGTAAAGTCGGGAGCTAAGGCGATCCATCCTGGCTACGGTTTCTTTTCCGAGAAGGCGAGCTTCGTGCGCGACTGCGACAAGTACGGTCTGGCGTTTGTTGGTCCCTCGGCTGAGGTCATCGACAGCATGGGCGACAAGGACGCCGCACGTCGAACGGCTGCCGCGGCGGGCGTGCCCATCGTGCCGGGCTGCGATTTGCTCAAAAGCCCCGAGGAGGCGACGGCCGAGGCCGAGCGCATCGGCTGCCCCGTGCTCATCAAGGCGCGCGCGGGCGGCGGCGGTCGCGGTATTCGCAAGGTCGAGCGCGTGGAAGACGCGGCAAAGGCCTTTATTGAAGCACGTGCCGAGGGCGAGGCCGTTTTTGGCGACGGCGAGTGCTACATGGAGAAGTTCGTCGCGCCGGCGCATCACGTTGAGGTGCAGATTATGGCCGATAAGCAGGGCCATGTGTTTTCGCTCGGCGAGCGCGAGTGCTCGGTGCAGCGCCGCAACCAAAAGCTGATCGAGGAGAGTCCTGCACCGTGCCTCGACGGGCACGACGACATTCGTGCGCGCATGCATAAGGCCGCGCGCGACTTGGCGCGAGCCGTTGGCTACGAGGGCGCCGGCACCATCGAGTTTTTGTACTCGGACGACGGCAATTTCTACTTTATGGAAATGAACACGCGCCTGCAGGTAGAGCACCCGGTCACGGAGTTTGTGACCGATACCGACCTGGTCAAGTGGCAGCTGCGCGTGGCCGCCGGCCAGCCCCTGCCGTTTGAGCAGGAGGACGTACCGGTCCGCAACCACGCCATGGAATGCCGCATCAATGCTGAGACGCCGGACTTCCTTCCGTCGTGCGGAACGGTCACCACGCTGCGCGTGCCGGGCGGTCCGCGCGTGCGCTGGGACTCGGCCATGTTTACCGGTGCCGCCGTTCCGCCGTACTACGACTCCATGCTCGGTAAGCTCATCGTGTGCGCGCCTACGCGCGACGGTGCCATTCGCAAAATGCGCTCGGCCCTGGGCGAGCTCTTGATCGAGGGCGTGAGCGAGAACAGCGAGCTTCAGCTTGACGTGCTGGCAAACGACGAGTTCTTGTCGGGCATGTATCACACCGATCTGATGGGGCATCTCTATGCTGTTGAATAGAAAAGCGAAGACGGTTAATGTCCTTGAGGGGCCGATAACCGAGTCGTGCGCCGAGTTTCCCGCGCGCCACGTGTTTATCAAGTGCCCGGAGTGCCGCCGCGTGATCGACGAGGCGCGTCTGCACGACAACCTCGAGGTGTGTCCCCGTTGCGGCAAGCACTTTCGTGTGAGCGGTCGCGCGCGCCTGCGCATGACGGTCGACGTGGGCACCTTTGAGGAATGGGATGCCCAGCTGGCGTCGGAGGATTTCCTCTCGTTTCCCGGCTATGCCGAAAAGCTCAAGAGCGCTGCCGAGCGCTCGGGCGAGCGCGATGCCGTCGTGTGCGGCAGGGGCAAGGTCTGCGGCTGCGATACGGCGCTCTTCTTTATGGACGCCAACTTTATGATGGGCTCGATGGGCTCCGTGGTGGGCGAGAAGATCTGCCGCGTCTTTGAGCGCGCGGCCGAGTTGGGATTGCCGGTTGTCGGCTTTACCGTGTCGGGCGGCGCCCGCATGCAAGAGGGCGTAACTTCGCTCATGCAGATGGCCAAGATCTCCGCGGCGGTTAGACGACATGGCGAGGCGGGCGGCCTGTACATCACGGTGCTCACCGATCCCACGACCGGTGGCGTGACTGCGAGCTTTGCCATGGAGGGCGACATCATCCTAGCCGAGCCCGATGCCCTGACGGCGTTTGCCGGCCCGCGCGTGATCGAGCAGAACATGCACAAACGCCTGCCCAAGGGATTCCAGCGCTCCGAGTTTTTGCTAGAGCACGGCTTTTGCGATGCGGTCGTTCCGCGTGGCGAGATCGCGCTCACGGTGGGCGAACTGTTGGCGCTGCACGAAGGACACGCGCCTGGACTGGGCGCACCGCACGAGATCGTGCATACGGGGCGTCGCGGCAAAAAGCTGGGAAATCTGTTTAAACACACGCCCGCGCCAAAAACGGCGCTCGAGATCGTCAAGCAGACCCGCTCGGCGGATCGTGCCACGGCGGGCGAGATGATCTCGCTGGGCCTGGACGGATTTGTGGAGCTGCATGGCGACCGCTACTTTGGTGACGACGCCGCCGTGGTGGGTGGCATTGGCTGGAAAGACGGGCGCCCTGTGACGGTTATCGCCATCGAGCGCGGCACC
>CAKUGA010000008.1 GCA_934654515.1 uncultured Collinsella sp.
CGCTCCAGGCCGGTCAGGCGGCGCAGCTTCATCTCGAGGATGGCCGTGGTCTGCTCGGGCGTAAAGCCAAAGCGCTCGATCAGGCGGCTGCTGGCCTCGGAATCGGTCTGCGAGGAGCGGATGATGCTGATGACCTCGTCGATATGGTCGAGAGCCATCAGGTAGCCCTCGAGGATATGCGCGCGGGCCTGGGCCTTCTTAAGGTCGAAGCGGGTGCGGCGGGTGACGACGTCGACCTGGTGATCGATGTAGTGCTGCAGCATCTCGCGCAGGCTCAGGCATTTGGGAACGCCGTTGACAAGCGCCAGGTTGTTGGCGCCGAAGGTCGTCTGCAGCGAGGTGTACTTGTACAGGTTGTTGAGCACGACCTGCGGAATGACGCCCTTCTTGAGCTCGATGACCAGACGGATGCCCTTCTGGTTGGACTCATCGCGCATGTCCGAGATGCCCTCGATGCGCTTGTCGTTGACGAGCTGGGCAATCTTCTCCTGCAGGGTGCCCTTGTTGACCATGTAGGGGATCTCGGTAAAGACCAGGCGGTTGCGGCCGGTCTTGGTGGATTCCACGTGGGCCTTGGCGCGCACGGTAATGGAGCCGCGGCCGGTCTCGTAGCTCTGCTTAATGCCGGCGCTGCCCATGATGATGGCGCCGGTGGGGAAGTCCGGACCGGGCATGATCTGCATGAGCTCGTCGACAGTGGCGTCGGGATTATCGATCAGGTAGCAGGTGGCCTCGATCGCCTCGGTGAGGTTATGCGGGGCGATGTTGGTGGCCATGCCGACGGCGATGCCCTGGCTGCCGTTGACCAGCAGGTTGGGGAAGCGCGCGGGCAGCGCCTGGGGCTCGGCGAGCGATTCGTCGTAGTTGGGCTGCCAGTCGACGGTATCCTTCTGCAAGTCACGCAGCAGTTCCATGGCGGGCTTTGCCAGGCGGCTCTCGGTGTAACGCATGGCCGCCGCGCCGTCGCCGTCGATGTTACCGAAGTTGCCGTGGCCGTCGATGAGCGGCGTGCGCATGGAGAACCACTGCGCCAGACGAACCATGGCCTCGTAGACCGCGGAGTCACCGTGCGGGTGGTACTTACCGATAACTTCGCCGACCGTCCAGGCCGACTTCTTGTGCGGGCGGTTGGGGTAGATGCCGCTTTCGTTCATCGCGTACAGGATGCGACGGTGCACCGGCTTTAAGCCATCGCGCACGTCCGGCAGGGCGCGCGCCGTAATGACCGACATCGAGTACTCGATGAACGACTGCTTCATCTCGCGGCCGAACTCCGAAATCTGGAGCTGGCCGCCGTTGATATCCTCGCCGGCCGAGGCGCCACGGTCGACTTCGCCAAAGCTCTCCTCGAGCTCACCGTCGTCGTCCTCTTCCTCGTCATCATCGGCATCGGGGTTATAGGCGTCCGGATCGCCGTCCTCGCCCTGCTCAGCACGGGCAAGCAGGCGCTTCAGATCGTCGGGCATGCCGGCATCGCCGGCCTCGGCCATACCCTCGTTATTGTTGATATCGTCTGCCACGTTACCTCCTCATGGTTTGCGTGGTCCATTAGTTCCCTACCACGGAGACGGCTTTTCCAGGTGCCGCAGATTCGCCCGAAAGAGGAGGGAAGCGTACTTGGGTACGCGACCGACGATTGAGGGCGAAGGTGCGGCGGCTGGGAAAGCCGCAGGGATTAGGCGTCTAAGAAGCGTGCGTCATGCGCGTGTTTTTCAATGTACTCACGGCGATAGCCGACCTCGGAACCCATCAGCTCGCGCACGGCGCGGTCTGCCACCACGGCGTCCTCGATCGACACGCGCTGCAGGATGCGGGTCCTGGGGTCCATCGTCGTCGAGGCAAGCTGCTTGGGGTCCATCTCGCCCAGGCCCTTGTAGCGCTGGACGGTATAGCCCTTGCGCTTCTTGGTGATCTTGCCGTCCTTGGCCTTGCCGTCCTCGTCGTTATCGTCGGGGTTCAGGCCCAGACTCTGGATGGTGTCGCGCAGGATCTCGTCTTCGGGCTGGCGGCCGTTGGGATACACGTAGTGGATCTTGTTGCGCACCTTAATGCCAAAGATGGGCGGACAGGCAACATAGACGTAGCCGGCATCGATCAGCGGACGCATGTACTTGTAGAAGAACGTCAGCAGCAGGATGCGGATGTGCGCACCGTCGACGTCTGCATCGGTCATGATGATGATCTTGTGGTAGCGCGCCTTGGTGATATCGAAGTCGCCGCCGTCGCCGGCACTCGTCGTGACGCCGCAGCCAATCGCGGTAATCAGCGACTGGATGGTGTCACTCGAGAACGCACGATGGTCACCAACGCGCTCGACGTTCAGAATCTTGCCGCGCAGGGGCAGAATCGCCTGGATGTCTCGGCGACGGCCGTCCTTGGCCGAACCGCCTGCCGAGTCGCCCTCTACGATGAAGAGCTCAGTCAGCTCGGCATCGCGCACCGAGCAGTCGGCGAGCTTGCCGGGCAGCGATGCCGTCTCGAGCAGGCTCTTGCGGCGGGTCGCCTCGCGCGCCTTGCGGGCGGCGTTGCGCGCCTTGCAGGCCTGTTGCGCCTTCTTGACGATCTCGCGAGCGGGCTTGGGATGCTCCTCCAAGTAATCGGCGAGGCCGTCGGTCACGATCTTGAGCGTCAGCGCGCGCATATAGGAGCTGCCGAGCTTGGCCTTGGTCTGGCCCTCAAACTGCGGATCGGGCAGCTTGACCGAGATAACGGCCGAAAGGCCCTCGCGCACATCGTCGCCGGTCAGGTTGGCGTCTTTTTCCTTGAGCAGGTTCTGCTTGCGCGCGTAGTCGTTGATCACGCGGGTGAGCGCGGTGCGGAAGCCCTCAAGGTGCATGCCGCCCTCGGGGGTGTAGATGTCGTTGGCAAACGACATGACGTTCTCGCCGTAGCCGCTATTCCACTGCAGGGAAACCTCGACCTCGCCCATCTTGGCCACGGGGGCATCCGGGTCCGATTTGCCCTCGATGTAGATGGGCTCCTTAAAGGCCTCGGGGACGTCCTTGCCCTCGTTGAGGAACTTGACGAAGTCGATGATGCCGCCCTCGTAGCAAAACTCCTCCACGTGGGGAGCCGTCTCGCGCTCGTCGGTCAGCACGATCTTGAGGTTCTTATTGAGGAACGCCGTCTCCTGCAGACGGTTGTGCAGCGTATCGAAATCGTAGATGCAGGTCTCGAAGATCTCGTCGTCGGGCCAGAAGGTGACGGTGGTGCCCGTCGAATCCGAGGTGCCCACGACCTCCATCTTCTTGACGGTCTTGCCGCGCGAGAACTCCATCTCGTAGGTGTTGCCATCGCGACGAACCTGAACGACCACGCGCTTGGACAGTGCGTTGACGACGGAGATGCCCACGCCGTGCAGGCCGCCCGAGACCTTATAGGCCGAGTTATCGAACTTACCGCCGGCGTGCAAGATCGTCATAACGACCTCGAGCGTCGGGATCTTTTTGATAGGATGCTCGTCGACGGGGATGCCGCGCCCGTTGTCGACGACCGTGATGGAGTTGTCGGCGTGGACCGTCACCTGGATCTCGGTGCAGAAACCGGCCATGGCCTCGTCGACGGAGTTGTCAACGATCTCCCACACCAGGTGATGCAGACCGCTGGCGCTCGTCGAGCCGATATACATGCCCGGGCGCTTACGAACGGCCTCGAGACCTTCGAGAATCTTAATCTCGCCGCCATCGTAATCGTTTTCGTTTGCCACACGTCCTCCTTCAGTCAAGAAAATGTGTACAGCCTTACTAGTTTATCGTAAAAAAATACCCTCGGGAACGAGGGTATTTGGCTCTACAAGGCCACCAGATGCGATTTAAGGCTCTTTTTTACTTTGCACGCCCTTGGCCCACTCGGCACTGGCTCTCATGGCATTCTCGAGGGCCTCGCGCAGTTTTTGGTCTTCGATGGGCGCCACTTGGCGCTCGATCTCGGTACGCTCGGCCTCACTTAGGTCGGCGTGCGGGGCCGGCGGTCGCTCGGTCGTCGCCGGGCGCAGGCGCTCCTTGGCGGCGGGCGGCGTGTGACCGGGCGCGGTGGTTTTGAACACCAGGCCGTCCACATGCGCACCGGCGCGCTCCATGCGCGCACGGATGATCTCGCGCAACAGCGTCATTTCCTGCGTCCACGAGGGCGAGTCGAGATATACCAGCAGCTCATTGGACTCGGGCAGGTAGCGCAATCCCGTCACATGCCGTCCCTCGCGCGTGCCCGAGCACACAGCGTTCCATGCGCGATAGACCGTGCGCGACCCCTCGGCGGCCTCCATCTGCGCACGGCGCTCGGGGGTCGCAGCCGCCAGGATGCGCTGGCGCTCTGCGTTCAAAAACCCGCTGAAGGCGACTGTCTCGCTCTCGCGCTCGTAATTAGCACGTCTCACCCATGCTCACCACCTTGGCTCGATCAAGCAGGTCATCGGTAAAGTACCCCAGGTTGGTCGTGGTTATGACCGTCTGGATATCATCGCCGATCAGCCGCAGGAAAGCGCCGCGACGCTCGCCGTCGAGCTCGCTCATCACGTCGTCCAGAAGCAGCAGTGGGGCGGTGCCCAGGACATCGCGAGCCACGGCGACCTCGGCCACCTTCCAGGACAGCACCAGCGTACGCTGCTGTCCTTGACTGGCAAATGAACGGGCGGAGCGACCCGCCACGGTGAACTCGATCTCGTCGCGATGCGGTCCCACCAACGTCACGCCGCGGCGAATTTCCTCGTCGGCATGCTCGTCAAGGGCGGCCAACATGCGCTCGTACGCCCAGCCCTTCAGCTCTTCGCGATCCTCGACCTGGGGCAAATTCCCCAGCGTGGACGCATAGGTCACGTTGGCGGCCTCACCTGACGCCACTTGCCCATAGGCAGTGTGCACATGGCCCACCAGCCGGTCGAGCAGGGCCAACCGGTGCACGAGCAGGGCCGAGCCCGCGCGGGCAATCGAATCGTTCCACGCGCCGAGCATCTCGCGGCAGCACCAGGTCTCCTTGAGCAAGGCGTTGCGCTGGGTCACGCAGCGCCCATAGGTGCTAGCAAGATCGGCATAGCGTGCGCTCAGTTGCATGCCAAAGTCATCGAGGGCGGCGCGGCGCACACTGGCACCTCGCTTAACCATGTCCAGATGGTCAGGGCAAAACAGCACGCTCGGCAGAACCCCGCGCACGCCGGCGGCAGAGCATCTCTTGCCGTTGCGGCTAAACGAGCGCTTACCGTCCTCCGCGCTCAATCCCATATCAAGCACGCGGCCGTCGCCATCGAGCCTCAGCTCGATCTTGCACGAGCCCACGCCGTCATGGACGAGCTCGGCTGCGGTCGGATGCCTAAACGAGGCGCCGCTCGTCAGCAGCTGCAGCGCCTCTATGAGATTGGTCTTTCCCGCCGCGTTGGGCCCCGCAAGTATCGTCACGCCCTCGTCCAGGGCAAGGCGATAGCTATCGAAGCTGCGGTAGTGCGCGACGGAAAGATCGCGGGCGAACATGGTCATGGCGCAGCGCTAGATGCGGACCGGCATGACCAGGTACAGGTAGTTGATCTTGTCGTAGGACTTAAAGATGCCCGCCTGCGAGTAGCTCTTGAGCTCCAGCGTGATCTCCTTCTCCTTGGACAGGGCATTGAGGCAGCCGAAGATGTAATGGTAGTTGAAGGCGATGGTACCCGACTCGCCCTCGGCCTCGACATCGATCGTCTCCTGCGCAAGGTCCTGGTCATTGGAAATGGAGGACAGGCCCATCTGCCCGTTCTCGACATCGATCTCGAACTTGACGGCGGGGTTGGCGCTCGCGATAACGGCCACGCGCTTGAGGGCGGCGTTAAAGGCGGCGACGTCGATCTTGACGCTCGTCACGCACGAATCGGGGATGAGCTGCTTGTAGTTGGGGTACACGCCCTCGATGCGACGCGACACGTAGGTGGTGTTGCCGGCCTCGAAGACGACCTGGGTGTCGGTAGCCCCGATCATGATGGTCGCTTGGCTGGCCATGATGTTCAGCGCGTCGTTAAAGGCGTCAGCCGGAACGTTGAGCTCAAAGGAGCCCTCGAGGGTCGAGGTCTCGACCTGCGTATCGCACACGGCCAAGCGGAAGGAATCGGTCGCCACCAGGCGTACGGTGTTGTTCTCGACCTTCATGTGAACGCCGCCCAGGATGGGACGAGCCTTGTCGGTCGAGGTGACGCGCCACACGCGGCCGACCATTTCGGACAAGACATCGGTCGGCAGCTCCACGGCACTCTCGATGGCATAGGCCGGAAACTCGGGGAAGTCATTGGCATCGAGCGTGTTCAGGCGGAAAGAGCTCTTCTCGCAACCAATCAGCACCTGGCGCTCGGACAGCTCAAAGGTGACCGGGGCATCGGGGAGGGTCTTGGTGATATTGGAGAGCATCTTACAGGGAATAACCATCTCGCCCTCTTCTTCGACATGCGCCGCGATGCGATGACGGATCGAGATGGTGTAGTTAGAGGTCTGGAATTCCAAGATGCCGTCTTGGGCCTTAACGAGCACGCCCGACAGGATGGGAAGGGTGGATGCCGAAGCGACACCCTTCATAACGACGCCGATGGCTTGTGTAAGCGAGCTCTGGCTGACGGTGAACTTCATCTTTTAATACCTTTCTATAGATATAAATATCTTAATAATAGTAATAGCACTGACGAAACTGTTGATTACTCCCAAAGACGCAGGTCAGACCCAGAAAGAGAATCGACAGCAACCTGTGTGCAACAGGGGTGGTTTTCCACGTTCAAAACCTGCGCAAAACTTTTCATCACCGCGGGTTGGGTTTTAGACACCTTATGCCCGTGGTTTCGACAAGTTTTCAACAGGTGTCTCTATTTCCCTACGAGCGCAGTGTAATTTTATCGCGCAGCGACTTGAGGTCTTCGGTGACGGTGCGGTCTTCCTGGATCATCTTCTGGACCTTTTTGTAGCTCGTACTGACGGTCGAGTGGTTGCGGTTGCCAAATTCGGCGCCCACCGCCGTGGTCGTCATCTCGCACATCTCGATGGCCAGATAGATGGCAATATGGCGTGCTTTGGCGATATTGGCGTTGCGACGCGGGCCGATGAGCTCCTCGTGCGTCACGCCGTACTGCTCTTCGATGACGGACTGAACCGTCTGGACGTTGATCTTTTTGGCCGATGTGTCGAAGTACTGGCTGGCGATGGCGTCGATATCGTCAAAGGTGAGCTCCCCGCCCTCGCGCTCGCGGTCGCCCGCCTCGCCGGCGCAGCGCTCGCAAAAGCTCTCGAGTTCGCGGATGTTGGTGCCCGAGACCTCGGCCATGTGTTTAAAGTGCTCGTCGGTCAGGTGCCCGCTGTCGCCCCCATAGGCCGCCAGCAGCGAGTCGTCGCCTGCCTCGGGAGCGGCGACGATGGTGTTCTCGTAATAGCGCTGCAAGATCTTGTATTTCATCTCGTAGCTGGGCTCTGCGACCAGGCAGAGCATGCCGGCGTTGAAGCGGCTGGTCAGACGCTCGTCCATGCTCAGGTCCTTGGGGGCGCGGTCTGCCGCGATGACGACCTTCTTGTTGTTGCGGATGAACTCGTCCATGAGCTGGAAAAAGTAGTCCACGCTCGCGCGCTTGCCGATGATGTTTTGGATGTCATCGATGATGAGCACGTCCACGCCGTGGTATGCCTGCATGATAGGGGCGTTGCTCTTCTTTTGGCGGTCGAACTCGGTCATCAGGTCGTCCAGATATGCCTGGGAGTTGGCATACTTGACCTTGATCTCGGGCGACTTCTCGGCGAGCTCGTTTTTGATAGCAAGCAGCAGGTGCGTCTTGCCCAGGCCCGATTTGCCGTAGATGAACAGTGATGTGCACGTGCCGCGCTCGTCCGCGAGGGCGGCAAACTTGAGTGCCGAGCGATAGGCATGGCTGTTCTCGGGGCCGTAGACAAAGTTCTCAAAGGTAAATTTTGAGTTCGCGGCGAGCGGGGCTCCATCCGTATTCTGCTCGGCCGGTACGGTCGGTGCTGGCATGGGTGAAGCGGGGGTCGCAGCTTGCGTGGACTTAGTCGGCGCTCCGCCCTTCATCTGGTTCATCATGCGGCGAAAATCATCGGCCGAGAGCGTGTTCTTGATTGCAATGCCCGAATCCGCGCCCGCCGCTGCGTCGTGAGCGATAGGCATGTGCGTGACGGGTGCGTTCGTTGACGTCGCCGCCGCGGTCGGCAACGGTGCCATGGTTTCACGGGAAACATCGCTGTGCTGGTGCTCGATTGTCGGCACGTCGCCTGCGGAGGCCGGCACCGCCGGGGAGGCAGCGGCAGCCGTGGCGGGCGCCGTCGCGGCAGCAGATTCCGCCACGGCGCCTTGCGGTGCCACGATGTCGAGCGCGATTGGTGCAAAGGCGATTTCTTCCAGATAGGCCTCAATAGTCGGCTGATGCTTTTTGAGCTGCGCGATGGCAAAGCGCGAGGGGGCCTCGATCGTGAGCGTATCTTCGGTCAGGCTTATGGCGCGCGATTGCCCCAGCATGTTGATGAGGCGTGCATCTTGGCCGTCGCGCTGGCAAAAGGCGATGGCATCCCCCAGGATGATGCTTGCTTCCTCGTCCACTGTCTCTCCCGTTCTTTAGCTCTGAGCTCGCACGCGAGCGGCGCCGAGTTCGGTCAGATGGTATTTCTGGCCATGCTTGATGACCAAGCCGGCCTGAGCCAAGTCATTGAGCGTGCGTGACCAAGTGGGGGCCGAGTTTCCAAACGCCCTCGCCAGATCGGTTGCACCGCACGCTTGATTTTGCGCCAGATAGCCCAGCGCGGCGTTGCCGCGATCGCTTACGAACACGTCCGGCTGTGGCTGCGCATACTGATTTGCTGCATTAGGATACATCATTTGAGCTGCTGGTTGTTGAGAACTCTGCATCGGCGGCATTTGCTGTTGAAAACTTTGAGGCCACTGTTGGTAAGGCTGCGGAGGCATCTGCTGGGCCCAGGGGTTGTACTGCTGCTGCGGCATCTGCTGGTACGGCTGCTGATATCCCTGCTGGTACTGCTGCGGGAACTGCTGGCCATACCCCAGTGGCGGCATCTGCTGATATGGATATCCCTGCTGGTACGGCTGATAGCCCATTTGCTGGCCGCCCGGTGCCCCCGTCGCCTGCTGCATTGCTGCTGCATCCTGATCCGCCAGCGGCATGGCCTCTGGCACGTTTGGCGGCATCGACATCGATGCCGCCTGGGGCTCTTGTGCAGGAAGCATTCCGGGCTGCTGCATCTGTCCCATGCGGGGCTGCATCTGCTGCGTTGCCATGGGCTGCTGCGCAAAAGCTCCCGGCAGCGGATATGTGGGCTGCTCCGTCTCGGGCCGCACGGCAGCGCCGCGTCCGCTGGCGCGCTCGATTTCCTGCACGCGTTTAGGGTTCAGGCTTACCGTAACCACGGTGCCGTTGCCCATGTTGTCCTCGATGGATACGGCACCGCCGGCGTTTTCCAAATACTCCTGCACCATGGGAAACCCTGCTCCGGTTCCACGGATGTAGCGCTTCATCTTGCTGTTTGCGCTGGTAACGCCAAAGTCGAAAGCGCGCTCCTTGTCGTCGATGCCGGGCCCCTGATCGGCAAATCGGATGGTGTCTCCGCCGTCCAGAATCGAGATGATGGGCTCGGCAAAGTGTGCGTGGATAAAGTTTTCGACAATCTCGCGGATGACCATGAGCGAGATATGGCCACCTTGTTCTTTCATGCACTGGTAGACGGTGTTGGTCGTCTCTTCCAAATACGTGCGGACATCTTGCGGATCAATGACGATCACACGTGGTGTCGACAGCATGTCGTCATAGACGGCGATGCGCGCGGCGTACATGGCTTTTGGCGCCTGCGTGGTCGTCTGCTCGCCTTCGTCACGCTCTTCGCGCACGCCGGTGATGTGCTCGTTGTCGGGTACCGGGTCTCCGGAATCGACCATGGTGTAAAAGTCGTCAGACATGCCGCTCGCAATCTTTCAAAAGGTTTCGAACAAATAGTAGCTCACCGTGCAATGTTTCTCATCTTTCGACAACTTTTCAAAACCTGTTGAAAACTTTGGAAAACGGACGAAAAGTTCTCAACATTGCCAACATGACCTGTTGAAAACTCGATGAAATATCGTGAAAAGTTGCCCACTGCCTCAAATACCGATTCTGCTTATGGGGGAACCGTGTACTCTTTGCAACCTTTTACCTTTGATTTCTTGACATTTGAACATTGATTTCCCTACAATCTTCAAGCTCACGTGTCTATATCTGCGTCCGCGTCCCCGCGGACACTCGAAATGCAGCAGGAGGAACTTAAGATGAAGCGTACGTATCAGCCTAATAAGCGTAAGCGTGCCAAGACCCATGGCTTCCGTGCCCGTATGGCCACCAAGGGTGGTCGTGCCGTGCTCGCCCGTCGTCGCGCCAAGGGCCGCAAGCGTCTCACTGTCTAGCAGCGATACACACATCTCGCATGAAGACTATTAAGTCTCGGCAAGATTTCGAGCATGTGTTCAGTCAGGGGCGTCGTTTCAATCACCCTCTGATTCGAATGACCATATGTGAATCGGTTGGCGAAGGCGACTCCGGAAGGGTCGCCTTCGTTGGTGCTAAACGGCTCGGTTGTGCGGTCGTGCGCAACCGTTCTAAGCGTGTGATGCGCGAGGCCGCCCGCAGCTGCGGATTTCCCGTTGCGGGTTATGACATCATCTTGTTCGCAACTCCCAAGACGAGGATCTCCTCGCCGCAGGAGATGGACAAGGCATTGCGTTCGCTTATGAAACGCGCCGGCGTTGCCGGGGAGGAGCGATGAGCAATCACGTTTTGCGACGTGTTGCCATCGCTCCTATTCGCATATATCAACAGGTTATTTCGCCCTTATTACCTGACGCCTGCATTTATTATCCAACGTGCTCGCAATACGCCGTTCAGGCGATTGAGAAGTACGGTGTTTTGAGAGGCTGCTGGCTTGCCGTGAGGCGCATCGCTCGCTGCAATCCCCTGCACGTCGGCGGTTATGACCCTGTGCCCTAGCGGGCACTCGCTATCGGAGGAAAACTTACATGTGGGATTGGATCGTTAACATCCTTTTCGAGCTGCTCAAGCTCATCCAGACCTTTGCGGTCGACTGGGGCCTGTCCATCATCATCCTGGTGGTCATTATCCGTCTGCTGCTGACGCCGCTTATGCTCAAGTCGACCAAGTCGACGGCCCGTATGCAGGTGCTGCAGCCCAAGATGCTCGAGATCCAGGAGCGTTATGCCGACGATCCCCAGCGTCAGGCCGAGGAGATGCAGAAGTTCTACAGCGAGAACAAGTTCAACCCCATGGCTGGTTGTCTGCCGCTACTGATCCAGATGCCTATCCTGTTTGCCCTGTTCACGCTGCTGCGCAATCTGCCGCAGTACTTTGACGAGGGTACGTTCTCGTTCTTTAACATCCTGCCCGATCTGACCACGACGCCGAGCGCTTCCTTTGCCGATGGCTTTATGGTTGCTCTGCCGGCGTTGGTCTGTCTGATCCTGTTTGCCGTCCTGACCCTGATTCCGCAGCTGTACATGTCGCGCAACCAGACCGGTCAGCAGGCTCAGAGCATGCGCATGATGGCCGTAGTCATGACCGTCATGATGCTCTGGATGGGCTGGAGCCTGCCCGTCGGCGTTCTGCTGTACTACGACGTGTCTTCTGCCTGGCAGGTTATCCAGCAGATCTTCGTGATGCAGAAGGTTATCGACAAGGCCAAGGCCGATGAGGAGGAGCGTCTTAAGAACGCCCCGCTGCAGGTTGAGGTTACGCGCCGCGAGAAGAAGCCGCGTCCGCACAAGAAGAAGTAGTCGGGATATCAATCTTATTTAGGTACCTAACTTTTGGAGTACGTTATGTCTGAAGAGATCATCGAGGATATGCTTGAGGAGGTTGCCCCGCAGGTTGCGGGCGATTATCCCGAGATTGCACAGCGCTACAAGGCTGGTGAAGAGCTGACCGATGAGGAGCTTGACACCATTGCCGATGTTGCGATTTCTATTCTGCGTTCCATCCTTTCGCACTTCGATGCCGCCAACTCTCCTATCGATGAGTATGAGGGCGATGAGGGCGAGCTGATTCTGGATGTAACGGCTCCTGACCTTGCTGTTCTCATTGGTCGTCACGGTCGTACGCTTGATGCCCTTCAGGTTATGTTCTCGCTTCTGGTAAGCCGTAAGCTTGGCTTTAGGTATCCGGTTGTGGTGGACGTTGAGGGATACAAGAGTCGTCGTCAGGACAAGGTTGCCTCTATGGCTCAGTCTGCTGCCGAGCGTGCTATTCGCACTCACAAGAGTGTTTCGCTTCCGCCTATGAACGCCTATGAGCGCCGACTGGTTCATATTGCACTTCGTGGCAACGATGCGGTCGATACTCATTCCGAGGGATCTGACCCCGATCGTCACGTAGTGATTGTTGCTCGATAATCTACTCGAGCTTATGCTAAGGGGACGTGGTTTCCACGTCCCCTTTTTTTGTCAAAAGTTCTCGATACACTGATTTTTGTCAGAAAGGAGCTTTCGTTGTTAGTACTTACTGATCAGCAAGCTGACGAGATGTTGAGTCGTCTAACTTCCTATTGCAAAGAGTATTCCTTGAGCGTAACTGATACTGAGCTGAGGAAATGTATTCAGCACTTGGATTTGGTTCTGGAAAAAAATAAGACAACCAATCTTACCCGTATTCTTAACATAGAAGATGCTGCGGTACTTCATATCCTCGACTCTCTTGTTTTGCTCCCCTATATCAATAAGGCTCCTGAGGGAGCTTTGCTCGATATGGGGACAGGTGCGGGCTTCCCTGGTATTCCGTTAACCATAACCACGCATCGTAAAGCTACTTATATTGACTCTGTTGGTAAGAAGGTTGATGCCGTCAATTCTTTTGTTCATGCTCTTGGGTTGAAACATGCTCATGCGATTCATGATCGCCTTGAAGAATATGCTCGAAGTCATAAGAAGCAGTTTTCTGCCGTAACCGCCCGCGCACTTGCCCCTCTACCGATTCTTGTTGAGTATGCGGCTCCGTTCCTCAAGGATGGAGGTCTATTTGTTATCACCAAGGGTAATCCTTCAGATGAGGAGCTAGCTTCCGGCATGTCGGCAGCTAAGATTTGCGGCTTCACTTTGCTTCTTAATGACGCAATCGATTTGCCTGAGGGCTTGGGCCACAGAGAGTTCATTGTTCTCAAGAAGAGTCATCCAGCATCCGTTTCATTGCCTCGTGCAAATGGCATGGCTAAGAAGAATCCGCTTGCCTAGATGTTTCACGTGAAACATAATGGATATTAACAACTTGCAGTGTTTCACGTGAAACATGGCGGTTGATATCGAATCGGAATGTTTCACGTGAAACATCCTCCGTTTGACAGCTTTAATACACACCAGGAGGGACCGTGGGATTTCGCGACGTTAAGCGTTCTAAGAGCGCAAAAGACACGCGTATCATTGCAATCATCAATCAAAAAGGCGGCGTCGGTAAGTCAACGACGGCTGTAAACCTTGCAGCAGCACTGGGTGAGCAGGGTCGTAAGACACTGATTGTCGATTTTGATCCGCAGGGAAACAGCACCAGTGGATTTGGAATTGAAAAAGAAGACCTTGATCATTGCATCTATGATGCATTGTTGAATGATGTGCCGGCAGAATCGCTTGTTCTTGATACAAATTGCAAAAAGGTATTCGTAATTCCAGCTACGATTCAGCTTGCAGGTGCAGAAATTGAGCTCGTAAGCGCAATTGCTCGTGAAACCCGCCTCAAAGATTTGCTTGAGCCGATTCAGGACGAGTTCGATTTTATTTTCATTGACTGTCCTCCTTCGCTCGGCCTGCTTACTATCAATGCCTTGACCGCAGCAGATAGCGTTTTGATTCCAATCCAGTGTGAGTATTACGCACTCGAGGGCGTTACGAAGCTGCTCGAGTCAATGAAGATGGTCAAATCACGTCTGAACAAGGGCTTAGACACCTATGGCGTGCTTATGACAATGTATGACTCACGTACTTCTTTGTCGAATCAGGTTGTTGAGGAAGTTCATTCGTACTTTGGTGATAAGGCGTTTAAGACGCTGATTCCCCGTACGGTTAAAATCTCTGAAGCTCCGTCTTTTGGAGAACCGGTAATTACCTATGCACCTCAAAACAAGGGTGCAAAAGCGTATATGAACCTTGCAAAAGAGGTGATCAAGCGTGCCTAGTGCAAAGAAACGTGGCGGATTGGGGCGTGGACTCAATGCTTTGGTCTCTGAGGCCGAGTATGAGACCGGTGGTTCGTCTGCATCTGCTTCAAATGCCGCATCTGAAACAAAACTACCTATTGAGGATATCGTTCCCAACCCTAATCAACCGAGAATTCACTTTAATGAAACTGAACTTCGCGAGTTGAGCGAGTCAATCCAAGAACATGGCGTTTTGCAGCCGCTCTTGGTTCGCAAGCATGGAAACGGCTATGAGATCATCGCTGGTGAGCGTCGTTACCAGGCGTCAAAGCTTGCTGGTCTTGAGGAACTGCCTGTCATCATTAAAGATGTTAATGATGAAGAGATGCTGGCTCTTGCTCTTATCGAAAACCTTCAGCGTTCTGATCTGAATCCCGTCGAAGAGGCTAAGGGCTATCGCCAGCTCATTGATGCTAGCGGTATGACCCAGGAGGCATTGTCGAAGGCCGTAAGCAAGTCACGCTCTGCAATTACAAACTCGCTGCGCCTTCTCGATCTCCCCGAAGTAGTTCAGCAGATGATTTTTGAGGGTAAACTTACTGCTGGTCACGCACGTGCGATTCTTGCAGTTCCCTATGAG
Source organism: uncultured Collinsella sp. (assembly GCA_934654515.1). Lineage (GTDB taxonomy): Bacteria > Actinomycetota > Coriobacteriia > Coriobacteriales > Coriobacteriaceae > Collinsella. Next base: position 14,758 of record CAKUGA010000008.1, read on the forward strand.
GATGCTCGAATTCGACTTGCAGAGAAGGTTGTTGCGGAGGGCCTTTCCGTAAGAGCGACAGAAAATCTTGCTCCATTGTTTTCTGCCGGAGAAACACCTAAGACGCCGCGGCCTGCAACGCCTCAGTCTTTTAAAAAGGCTGCACGTGTACTTCGTCAGGTATTTAATACCAACGTGCGTGTGAAGAGCTCGCGTGGAAAGAATAAGATTGAGATTGAGTTTAAAGACGAGGAAGAGCTCTCTCGTATTCTTGGTGAAATGATTCAGTTTGATCAAGGAGGCCAAGATGAGGAATAAGATTTTTACTGCGATTGCATTGGTGACGACTGTCGCGGCTGGTGCCTTTGCTGGCTATAAGATAGCGACAGACGATGAACTTCGAGGTCGTTTGCTTCGTGGCGCGCAAGATATCGTTGATACGTCCAAGAAGAAAATGGATGTTATGACAGAAGATGTTGCCATGCGCACTGCTCAGGTAACGAAAAATCCTAAGATTAATCAAGGTTGGGTTAGCAACCAATGGGAAAATGTAGGCTATTAGGTACCTAACAATTACCCTGCATATTTTGAGGGCCCTTGTCTGATTCATGAGACAAGGGCCCCTTATTTTGTCCGTAAAAAATGGGAAAGGTAGCTGCTGGTCCAAAATTGAGGTCAATAAATGAAACGGCCCCGGTTGCATATCCTGCAACCGGGGCCGTTCGATGTTTCACATGAAACGTTTTGGAGTGCGACTCCCCTATGCGTTCTTCTGAACTTTGAAGCGCTGTTTCAGCTGTCCGCAAGCGGCGTCAATATCGTTACCACGGGAGTTACGAATCGTGGTCTCGATGCCACGGGACTCAAGACGACGCTGAAGATCCTCAACCTTATGAATCGGCGACGGCTTGAGCGGGCTGCCCTCGATGTCGTTAAGTTGAATCAGGTTAACGTGGCACAGCGTTCCCTCGCAGAAGTCGCAGAGTGCCTGCATCTCGGGATTCGTATCGTTGACGCCTTCGATCATGGCATACTCATAGGTCGGGCGGCGGCCAGTCTTCTCGGTGTAGAGCTGAAGCGCTTCGTGAAGGCGAAGCAGCGTGTACTTCTTAACACCGGGCATGAGCTTATTGCGCGTCGACTGGATGGCGGAATGCAGGGAAACGGCAAGCGTGAACTGCTCGGGGATATCGGCAAATTTGCGAATACCGGGAATAACGCCGCTGGTAGAGACGGTGAGGTGACGAGCGCCGATACCGATGCCATCGGGGTCGTTGAGGATACGCAGTGCCTTGAGAACCTCGTCGTAGTTGGCAAACGGCTCGCCCTGGCCCATGAAGACAACGCTTGTGGCACGCTCGTCAAAGTCGTTGGATACATGAAGCACCTGGTCGACGATCTCTTGAGCGGTCAGAGAGCGCTTGAGGCCGTTGAGACCGGTAGCGCAAAAGGCGCAGCCCATGCCGCAGCCTGCCTGGGTGGAAACGCAGACGGAAAGCTTGTTACGACGGGGCATGCCGACAGTCTCGACGGAAATGCCATCGTGGTACTCGAGCAGATACTTGCGCGAGCCATCTTTGGAAACCTGCTTGGTGAGTTCAGTCGGCGTATCAAAGGCAAAAGCCTCTTTAAGCTGCTCACGGAAAGCCTTGGGAAGGTTGGTCATATCGTCAAACGAACAAACGTTCTTCTCAAAGACCCATTCGATGAGCTGCTTCGCGCGGAAGGCGGGCTGGCCAAGTTCGGCAACGAGCTCGCGAATATCGTTTTGGCTCAAGTCGCGAATGTCCTGAGATTTAGTCCTGGGATTCATGGAAGCCTTTCGATTTTGGGGAAACGTAGAGGGTATCGCTACAATATGGTATCAGCTGCAGAAATTATAGAGGAGGAGTCTGCCCATGCCGGGTAAAAGCCTAGAGAACATGCACGTAGCGGTCTTGGCGGGCGGTCATTCCGCTGAGCGCGAGATCTCGCTCAATTCGGGAAAGAACGTCGTGGCTGCCTTGAAGGAGGCCGGCTACACTTCGGTGGAGCTGCTCGACACGGCTGCCGATGATTTTATGGTAACCATGGCGACCGGCGGCTTTGACGTGGCGTTTATCGCCATGCACGGTGCCGGCGGCGAGGATGGCGCCATGCAGGGCGCCATGGAGACCCTGGGTATCCCCTACACGGCCTCGGGCGTGCTTGCCAGCGCCTGCGGTGCCGACAAGGAGGTCTCTAAGCTCCTGTACGCCAAGGCGGGCATTCCCATTGCCCCCGGCCTCGCGCTCGAGGTGGGCGATGAAGTCGATATCGATCATATCGTCGACGTTTGTGGCGAGCGATGCTTTGTGAAGCCGGCCGTCAACGGTTCCAGCTATGGAATTTCCCTGGTCCATGAGCCCTCCGAGCTGCCCGCGGCAATCGCCAAGGCGTTTGAGTACGGCGACAAAGTGCTGGTCGAGAAGTGCATCGAGGGTACCGAGATCACCGTCGGCGTATACGGTGAAGATGACGTGCGCGCTCTGCCGATTGTCGAGATTCGTAAGCCCGAGGACTGCGAGTTCTACGATCTGGACGTGAAGTATGTTGACCCCACGGACATCCATCGCATTCCGGCGCAGATTTCGCCCGAGAATTACGCCCGCGCCCAGGAGCTTGCCTGTGCCGCTCACAAGGCCCTCGGTTGCCTGGGTATCTCGCGCAGCGACTTTATCGTGAGCGAGAACGGCCCCGTTATCCTCGAGACCAATACCATTCCCGGCATGACCGATACGTCGCTGTATCCGGATGAGATTCGCCATACCGACGACATGACGTTCCCGCAGGTCTGCGACAGCCTGATCCGTATGGGCCTTCGTCGAGCGGGCATTGCATGCTAATCGAGGACGCGGTTTCGTCAGGAACGCCGCAGCTTGTCATCGATGCCTATGCCACGCTCGCCGAGCGCGCCAAGACGCAATCCTTCGGTCTTATCGAGGAAGATGTTATCGTCCTCGATACCGAGACCACGGGTCTTTCGGTGCAGGACAACGAGCTCATCGAGATCTCGGCGGCCCGTCTTTCGGGCCGCGAGGTCGTTGACCGTTTCGATACCTTCGTGCACCCCCAGCAGCTGATTCCCGCCGAGATTACCGAGCTCACGAGCATTACAAATGCCGATGTGGCAGATGCCCCGTCGGCCGTTGAGGCCGTCGCCGCTCTCGCCGATTTTGTCGGTGGTTGCCCGGTGATCGCGCACAATGCCACCTTCGACCGCTCGTTTATCGAGTCGGTCAAAGGCGGCGTCAACGTAAGCGATATTTGGATCGATTCGCTGGCGCTGTCGCGCATCGCGCTTCCGCGCCTGGCCTCGCACAAGCTGTCTTTTATGGCCGATCTGTTTGGCTGCGACTCGGTATCACACCGTGCCAATGCCGACGTCGACGCTCTGTGTGGCGTATGGCGCGTGTTGCTCGTGGCGCTCACCGACTTGCCCCAGGGCCTCATGGCGCGCCTAGCCGACATGCATCCGGACGTGCCTTGGTCCTATCGTCCTATCTTCTCATTCTTGGCAGGACAGAACCCTGGTTCTATCTTCTCTCTCAGCGCCGCTCGTGCTGACGTTCTCAAGGCCGATCGCGCCGACGATCGGGTGGACGCCGATGAACTGCCGGTTCTCAAGATGCCGAGTCGTGAGGAGATTGAGGCAGACTATGCGCCAGGTGGCCTGGTCAATCGCATGTATCCCACGTACGAGCCGCGTGATGAGCAGATCGCGATGGCGCTCGAGGTACGCGATGCCCTCGTTACGGGCACGCATCGCGTAATCGAGGCGGGTACGGGCGTCGGCAAGTCGATGGCCTATCTGGTGCCTTTTGCCGAGGCTGCGCGCCGTAACAACATTACCGTTGGCATCGCGACCAAATCGAATAACCTTGCCGATCAGCTTATGTACCATGAGCTGCCAAAACTTGCTGAGCAGCTGGACGGTGGCCTCTCGTTTTGCGCGCTCAAGGGATACGACCACTATCCGTGCCTACGCAAACTCGAGCGCATGAGCCGCGGCCAGGTCGAGATCACCACCAAGCGCGATCCGGCTGACACGCTCACCGCGGTCGCGGTCATTATGGCGTACGTGTGCCAGTCGGCCGATGGCGACCTCGACTCGCTTGGCATTCGCTGGCGCAGCGTCAACCGTCCCGACTTTACGACGGCGTCGCGCGAGTGTGCCCGTCGTCTCTGCCCGTTTTTCCCCGATAAGTGCCTGGTTCACGGCGCTCGCCGTCGTGCGGCGCATGCCGATGTGGTGGTCACCAACCATTCCCTGCTGTTCCGCAATGTCGCGGCCGAGGGCAGGATTTTACCTCCGATTCGTCATTGGGTAATCGACGAGGCCCATTCCATCGAGCACGAGGCGCGCCGCCAGTGGGCGCGCGTGGTGTCGGCGGACGAATCACGCGTTCTGTTTGAGCGCCTGGGTGGCTCGAGCACCGGCGCGCTAAGCCAGGTTTCCCGTGATTTGGCAACCTCCGAGGGCTCTACGCTCTATCTGGGCCTTACTGCCAAGGCGACGTCGACGGTTGCGCGCGCGAGCATGGCGATCGCCGACGTGTTCGATGGCGTTCGCGAGCTCGGCCGCCGTGCCCGTGGGGGTTATGACAATGCCAATCTATGGGTTGGCCCCGAGCTGCGCGAATCTGACGACTGGCATGATTTCTTACAGTCGGCCTACGCTGCCATCGACGCATTGGAACAAGCTGACAAGAGCGTTGACGCGCTGGTGCAAGCCGTCGCCGCCGACAAGCCAGAGGTTGTTGTCGACCTGGGTGATATCTCGCGCCGCCTGCACGAGCTGGCCGAGAACCTCAAACTCATCATTGATGGTACCGATGAACACTACGTGTATTCGCTGCAGGTCAATCGCAGGCTGCGTGCCGGCGGAGAGTCGATGACCGCAGAGCGCATCGACATTGGCGAGGCCTTGGCAACCGAGTGGCTGCCCGAGGTTCACACGGCTATCTTTGCCTCGGCGACCATGACGGTGTCCAAAAGCTTTGAACACTTTAACCATGCGGTCGGCCTCGATCGCATTGGTGCTTCAACATCCTCATCGCTGCACTTGGACTCGAGCTACGACTTCGATTCGAACATGGCTGTAGTCGTTGCGGGCGATATCCCCGATCCGCGCGATCGTGAGAGCTATCTTACGGCGCTCGAGTGCGTGCTGGTCGACGCCCATCTTGCCATGGGCGGATCGGTGCTCACGTTGTTCACCAATCGGCGCGACATGGAAGACCTGTACGCCCGCGTTGAGCCCAAGATGGCCCGTGCGGGTCTGGAGCTCAACTGCCAGCAGCGCAACTCATCTCCTCGTCGCCTACGCGACCGGTTTATCAACGAGCCAACCTCGTCGCTTTTTGCGCTTAAGGCCTTCTGGGAGGGGTTTGACGCCAGCGGCGAGACGCTGCGCTGCGTCATCATTCCCAAGCTGCCGTTCTCGAGCCCCACGGACCCGCTCTCGTGCGAGCGCAACCTGCGCGAAGACCGCGCTTGGGCGCGCTATTCGCTGCCTGAGGCAGTGCTCGAGGTCAAGCAGGCGGCCGGCCGCCTTATCCGCTCGTCGACTGATTGCGGCGTGCTGATTCTGGCCGACCCGCGCCTGGTGACGAAGGGCTACGGAAAGAAGTTCTTAACGTCGCTGCCCACGAGCTCCTACCAGCGCATCGAATCGGCGCAGATCGGTCACTATCTGCAACTGTGGCGCGCACGCCACGAGCGGCGGCGCTAAAGCGGACAGACGAGGGTTTTTGCCATATCGCACAGACGCTTTGACAGGGTGGGGTCATCCAAGATGCGGATGGCTCCGCCCGCTGCGATTATCTGGCTCAGTAGCCAACGCTCGGAGCCGTAATGCACGGTTACCGTTGCCATGTCTGCCCCGCTGCGCTCGATGAGGGTGATGCCGGCCCAGTCCAGATGCTCCGCCATATCGAATGGCATCAAGAGCTTTGCGCTACGCTGCGTCCGGGCAAGGGAATCGTGGAGGGATGCGACGTCCGGTGCGTGAGGCACGACGGAGTCTTCCGTCAAGGCGAGTCCCTCGATTTTATCCATGCGATAGGTGCGCTGCTCATCGATCGCGATGTCCCAGGCAATCAGGTATGTTTGGTCGCCGTTTGCCATAATGCGCAAGGGGTCGACCAGACGCTCGCGTGGCCGCGCATCGTCCATCGAACGATACGAGATGCGGCAGCGAACGCCGTCTTGAATGGCGCAGCTCAGCTGCTGCCAGTGCGACCCGTGGTTGACGGTGTCAAAGACGCGCTGGTTATAGCCGAGCTCTTCGGGTAGAAGAGCAGATCGAATCCGAGCCGCCGCCTGGGGCTCAATCCCCAACGATTCAAGTTCGTGGTTGAGCACAGCGCCCTCGGCGGCACTCAGGCGCAGCGGTAGCACGCGCCCGGCGTCACCGGTGAGGACCACACGCTCGCCGTGGCATTCGCAGATGATGCGCGCGCCCGATTCTCGGTCCGCGAGCGTCGAGATGATCTCGAGGATCTCGTCGAGCGATACCCCCGTGATGTCAAAGCGACTGCAAATCTCGTTTCGAGTCATGCCGCTCTCGCCGGCGGCGTAGAGGGCCTCCATGATGTCGATGGCGCGCGAGAGCCTCTGCTCGCTGGTGAGTTTACGCACGGGCATGCTCGTGCACCGTCCTTTCGATGAGGTGGTTCCACGCCTGTTTGAGCGATTTGGGGGCCATGGGCCTCATGCCGTCCATGGCGTGGGCCATGCAAAATGAGGCGGCGGCTTCAAGGTCGCGCACGTCAACGGTCCAGGCCCATCCCGCATCGGTGTGTGCGAGCTCACCTCGCCCGCGCGTGAGGCCGTTGATCATATCGATCTGCGTCTGCGGGGCGAACGAGAACGTAGCCGTAACGGGCGGTTGGTCGGCAAAATCGAATTCAAAGAACAGATAGTCGTTGAGATTGAAGTCCGCAGGGATGACGTAGGCCTTCGAAGGACGCCAAGCGCGAACGATACGGTCGCAGCGGAATGTCCTGATGTCGCCGGTGGCATTGTCGAGACCGCAAAAGTACGCCGAGCCCTCGTGCTCGAACATGCCGTAGACGCAGACGGTACGTTCTTTCTGCTCGCCGCGCCCGTTCTGATATAAAAATCGCAGCGCGCATCGCTCGGCAAAGGCGCTCCATACCGCATCGACGGTGGGAGAGCGGCTGATTGGCGCCTCGTCCGCCGTCGTCCTGCCGGTGAGGTAGGCAATTTTGGAGCGAATATCGGCAAGCGGCGCGGCAAAGGTGGAAGAGCCGGCCGCTAGCGTCTGGTCGATGGCGTTGAGTAGGATGTCGGCGTCGTCTGCGGTGATGAGGCCACCTGCTGCAAACGTGTGCTCGCGGTCGATTGTCCACGAGCTTTCCTCGGTCTCCTGCGCACCGGTGGGGCGAACCTCCTTGATTAAGATGCCACGCTCGAGCAGTTTGTCACGATCGCGCCGAAACTTGCGCTTATCCGAGTCGATGTTGCCCGAGCCATATCCCAGGTCAGAATCCAAGACGATCTGCTCGGTCGTCAGCGGTTCGGGGGAGCTGTTGAGCACAAAGAAAAGATTGAGGATGCGCTGAGCCGTTTTATCGAAACTGGGCTCCGAATTCCCCTTTTTAATTGTCGCGGTCGCGTCGCTTGCCGTCATAGGGTCCTCGCATGAGAAGATGGTTTGCTGCCATGATTTTAGTCCGATATGGAGATTAGGCTATATCCTTGTCCGCTCGGGGCGTTAAGATGGCCCGAATTCGGTCGTTTGCGCTCGCTCGGGGTATACTTTCGACTATATACGGTTCTAATGTGCATGCATTGGGCCTATTTGTCGGATTATGGATGTGGAGCGCACATGGCGAACACCCAGAACTATATTAACCACCTGCTGCAGAATACCGGCATTACGCCGGCATGCAGCGAAGAAGAGCGCTTGGCTGCCGAGGATATCGCTCAGATCTTCCGCAACCACGGCTTTGATCCCGAGGTTCAGGAGTTCAATGCCCCGGCGCCCAGTAGGTTGGCATTTGCCGTTACCGGTATTCTTGCGTTTGCCGGCGCCCTACTGATGGGCATCGGCGGCGGCATCGGCTTGGTCGGCACCTTGCTGGCCATTGCCGGCGCCGTTCTTTACGTGCTCGAACGCACGGGCCACCCCGTGGTTTCGCGCCTGGGCAAGACGGGCGTGAGCCAAAATGTCATCGCCTACCACAAGGCCTCGGGCCCGCTCGCGTCTCCGCGCAACCGCCCGGTGGTCGTTGTCGCACACTACGACTCTCCCCGTGCTGAGCTGCTCGCCCGCGAGCCCTATGCTTCGTATCGTGCGCTCATCGCCAAGCTGTTGCCCGTTGCCACGGTTGCCCCTGCTGCCGTTGCCATCTTGCGTATCCTGCCGCTCCCCGGCGCGCTCAAGGTTCTGCTGTGGATTGTCGCGATCCTCGCTTCCCTCGTTGCGCTCGCCAACGCGGCAAACATCATTTCTAACCGCTACATTCTTCCCTATACGTCCGGCGCGGTGTGCAACAAATCTTCTGTCGCCGCTATGCTCGGCGTTATGGACAACGTTGCTCCCTTCCAGGGCGAAAACGAGTTTCCCGACGATGTTCCGTTCGATACCTATTTTGGGGAGCAGAAGCGTCGTGCCGAGGAAATGGCGCGTGCAGCGGCGGAGTATGCCGCGGCCCAACAGCAAAACGACTACGGCAACACCATCGAGTATGAAGAGCCTACCTACGCCGAGGACGAGTTCGGTCAGCCGATTGCTCCCGACGCTCAGACCGAGCCCGAACAGGGCGAGGCTTTCGACGAGCAGATCGAGGGCTTTGAGGGTGCGTCTGCCGACGAGACGCTGATCGGCGCCATCGTGCCCGAGGATCAGAATCAGGCTGTCCAGGCCGAAGAGTTCAATGACGAGGTTCCCGCTGCCGAGCCGGCGGAGGAGCCTGTCGCGGCCGAGCCCGAGCCCAAGCTCTATCGCAATGCCGCCGGCAACATCCGCTTTGGTTCGGATGCCATCCGTGCGCTCGGAATGCTTCCCGAGTCCTGCACGCTCGATTACGAGGAAGGCGAGGAGCCGACGTTTGAGCCCGAGCCTGCCCCCGTCGTGACTGCACCTGCGCCCGTTGTCGCCGTGGATGATGAGTCTGCCGCGGTTACCGCTGCCGTTGCCGAGCCCGAGGCGGTGTCCGCGATCGATCCCGCGGCAGGACTGGACATTTTGGCTCCCGCCGCGCCGGCGCAAGACGTTACGGACGAGTCTGACGACGATTACGTTGAACAGCCGAGGCGCGTGTCTTACGAGAGCGATACTGATTTCTCGGCCGAGATTCCCGCGGCGACGCCGCATGCCGATATTGCATCCGCCTTCTCTTCGATTGGCGCCAGCGCATCCAGCTTCTTTAAGGGCGCGTTTGCAAAGGGCAAGAAATTCATCGACGACTTTGAGGAAAAGCGCGCTATCGCACGCGAGGCTGCCGAGCAGGAAGCTATCGCCCAGCAGCAGGCAGCCGAGGCGGAGCGTGAGCTCGCGGCGCAGGAGTTCGAACAGAACGAGGCTATGCAGCCCGTGGCCGTCGATGCTGCCGAAGCTACGACGTCTTTCGAGTCCCAGCAGCCCGTCGATAGCACCATGTCGTTCGACGCCGCGCAGTTCGATGCCACGATAACGTTTGAAAAGCAGGGCACCGCGATTGCTGAGCCCCTTGAGGCTTCCGATGATCAGGCCGCTGTGGCAAACGATGCCGAGGCCGCCGATGTGGTTGAAACCCCGGATGTCGCCGAAGACCAGGCCGTCGAGGTCGGCGCTGACGAAGAGCAGCACGTGGCGGTCGAGCAGGACGATTCGGCCGAGGTCGAGCAGGAGGAGGCTGTGGTCTCCGAAGTTTCCGAGGTGTCCGAGACGGACGAGTCGAGACCTTACTCCACGCAGATTTTCACCATGCCGACTCCGGGTGGTTCTGGCTCCACGGTTGCCAACGTCGCCCCCACTCAGGACGAAACGGTCGATTCCCTCATGGCGCAGATTTCGTCTCAGGCCACGCCGCGCCCGCAGATGAATATTCCCGATCCGGCGTCGGTTCCGGCGCCTGCGCCCTCCTCGTCGCCGCTGGCCTCGGTCCCCGATCCGTCGCTGCCGTCGATGAAGCAGGCTAACGTTGCGTCTCGCACGTCGCTGTTTGACCTTCCCGACCCCTCGGCTCAGGTCGATGACCCCTTCGCGACGGCGCAGGGTCCCGAGCCCACATCGGCACCCGTTGCGCCTTCTATGCCCGTCGCGTCGGGCGCGCAGCCGCTCGAGACTATCTCGGCTCCCGCTTCGGCTGCGCCTAAGCCCCGCAAGCGCGGTCTGGGCGGTCTGTTCGGTCGTAAAAAGAAAAACGATCAGGACAGCATGAGCGACTGGCTGGGTGTCGAAGACGATTACGATGCCAAGAAGTCCGGCCGCGGTATCGGCTCGTGGGATAACTTCGAGGACGATAACGACGGCTGGAAGGGCGGCGCTACGTCTTCCGATGGCGCATCTGACGAAGACATGCTCTCGGCTGTCGCCTCCATGGGCGATGACGAACTGCTCGGTCACGATATCTGGTTTGTGGCGACGGGTGCCTCGGATTGTGATGGCGCCGGCATGAAGGCGTTCTTAGCCTCGCATCGCGATAAGCTCCGCGGCGTATTCTTCATCAATCTTGAATCCGTCGGCGCCGGTAGGCTTTCGGTCGTGACGGTTGAGGGCGAACAGCAGCTGCTCAAGGGTGATCGCCGCATCATGAACCTGGTCAGCAAGGTGTGCAAGTCGTTCCATGTCGATTGTGGCGCGCTCGAGATGCCCTATGCCAAGACCGATGCCTACGCCGCGCTCGAGGCGAGCCGCCGAGCCCTCACCATCGCCGGCGTGGACGGCACGCGTCTGGCTTGCGCTCGTACCGAGGACGACCTGCCCCACAATGTCAACCCGACGAACATTGCCACGGTATCCGAGGTCGTGACCGAGGTTATCCGCCGTTCGTAGACGGAGCTCTAAGGAGTCAATGTGTTTTCGTATATTAAGCGCCATTGGCCTGTCTACGTGATTTTGACCTTGATTGCCATTGCGTTAGGGTTTGGAGCTGCCTACATCGTGGGCGCGAAGGGCTCGACCCCCGCCTCCGCAATCAGCGAAGAGGTGGAGCAAGAACAGAGCACGGGCGCCGATGGGATTCCTGAGTCCGAGCAAGCAATCGTTGATGGTGGATCTTCGTCTGCAGAGTAGATACGGCGATTTAAATGATTGAAAGCGGGCGAGCCGGGGGACTGGCTCGCCCGCTTTTTCATCGCGCTAGCGCTTCTTTGGGATTGACCTAAGGCGAGCGAACCATAGGGCTGCGGCACCCGAGGTCAGGAGCGCGGTGATGCAAGCGGCGATGGGAGCTGATCCTGTTGCCGGTAGGTCCTGCGGTAGGGTACAGCGTTGAATGACACTGTCCTCGTCATGTGACTCAAGTCTATCGCCGCCGCCGTTGCGGCAAAGATCGACGCGTGCGCTGTTGGTGAGTGCAGTTTGGGGTGTATAAGCCGACGTTGCCTGCATGTGCACGACTGCGCCCCGAGCATCTGTGCCAAGGATTGCTTTGGCATCGTCAAGGTCGTCGTGCTCATCTTTGAGATCATCGCGGGTCCAGGAATCTGCATCGCTTCGAGTCGTAAAGTCGGCGGCTACCGCACCGTATTCAATGCGAATGCCCGTCACGACGGTATTGGATGCAAGGTCGAGTTCTTTCGCCTCGAGTGTGGTGGATTCCGTGGTCGAGACATCCGCCTTCCAGAGGTGCCAGCCGTCGTAATCGACGAGGCGGCAATCCTCACCCAGACTCTCTTTTACTTCGTCGGACTCAAGCCAAGGATTTTCGTGCCCATCGTCAAGCGTCGCGTTTGCCGGCTCATCGACGTCTGTCGAGTCCAACGGCGTCGTGCGATACCACACGTTGCACAGACCGTTGAGGTCGCCGGTGGCGATAGGGGTTTCAATTGAGACGAATCTTGCGGTGCCGTCCTTGGCGCACTCAAGATCATCGGTAATTGTGAACTCATCAACCCAGGTGGTCGACTCGTTTCGCGCATCGACGGTGTAGGAGAAAAACCCTTTCGCATCGGCTTGTGTCGCGGCGCGGTTTTTGCCATCGCCGTTAGCCAAGAGGCCATCCCCGACGGGCTGGGCAATTTCTTGACGCTTGTCGATCTGTCCTTTGATCTCGATCGGCGCGTCCTTCATTGCGAAAGATTGGACTTCTTCCGTAGCCTTTACTTCAAACGTTATCTCCTCGGCAAGGTCGTAGGTCCGCGGGGACATTATTTCGCGCAACGTGTAGGTGCCAGGCGCAAGATGTTCGATACGGTGCGGCTTGTCGGATGAGGTCCAGGAGTCTATTTCGGTTTTATCGGGATCATATAGGGTGAGCTGTGCGCCTTCCACTTCCTGCTCACCGCTTGCATCGACCTTGGAGATATCAACCTTGGTGAAATCGTCGGACACTCCGAGATGGGCCTCGATGACGGGCGTTGTCTGGTCGGCATATGACAGCTCGACCGTATGGGGATTCTGGTCCAGGAGGTATCCTTCGGGCGCTTGGGTCTCAACGACTTCGTAGCATGCGGTTCCACATCCCAACGAAAGATGGCTTGCGCGGGCGGACCCCTGCTCGTCAGTCGTTACCGTGGCGACAGTTTCGCCGGCCAAGGCAACGATGCTACCGTCGGGGCGAACAATATCGCCTGCAGCTCGGATATCAAATACGGCCCCCATGAGGTTGCGCCCATCGGTGGTGTCGGACTTTACGATTTCGATGCTTCCGGTTGCCGCGTCGTCGAAGTATGAGGCGATTGCAACGGGCGTTAGATATCTGTCGGCGGGGATTGTTATCGTGAGGTCCTCTCCGACAAGGTATGGCTTCTTTGACGAGACCTCTCGCACGTAGTAGGTGCCCGGGTTAAGAGATTCGGGCAGCGTGACGGTACCCGTTGTGTCGGTCGTAAAGGTGTTCAGGATATTGTGGGACGGATACCAGCACGTTTGCGAGATGGGCTCGTGGTTGCTGTCGAGCAACTGGAAGCTAAAGCCGGCAAGGGGAACCGCGGCACCGGTTTGGGCGTCGCGCTTAACAATCTGGAGGTGCGTCGATAGGGCATGGTTGTCCACGATGTACTGAAGCTCGGCACCGTCAGCGATCTGTTCGGCCGAGACGGTCCATTCTCCTGCCTGTTTAAAGCCTTCGGGGACGGACCCTGGAACCTCCCGAACTGTGTAGCCGGCACGGTCGTAGGGGATGGCTCCGTGGACGCCATCGGGCCGCTTGCCTGCGCCGAACCATGCTCCGGGCTGGTCTTTGGTGGAGGCAAAACCATAGATATTTGTGGTCAACGTGCCAACAACCTGTTGTGAGCTATTGCTGATGACTTCAAAGACAACGCCTTCAGCGGGCTGCTCCAAGCCAGACTGATCGCTGTTGCCGTGATCTTTAAACTTGGAAATTTCAAGGTCAAATGCAATCGGAATATCGGAAATGTGAGATTCGAGCTCGACGACGCCCGAATCGCCCAACTGGTCGGCCCCAACGGTGTAGGTCCAGCTGTCGCTGGGCAGCAGGTAGCCCTCGGGAGCCTTCGACTCATAGACGGTGAAGGTCCCTAGGGGAACATCGGCAAGGGCGCCTCGACCGGTTTCGTCGGTCGTAAGGGTTTGCGTCCATCCGGGGGTGGATTGAGAAACGCAGGTAAACTCGGCGCCGGCGAGCGAGGCTCCCGCTTGGGATCCAGTGCCCGTTGCGGCGTCAAGCTTTACGATGCGTAGCGTGATGGTGCCTGGTTGCTCATCGATTGTGACATGGCCACCACTGCCCTCCGTGGTAAAGGGGATCCGGTCGCGTCGAGGGACATAGCCTGCCGGCGCCTTTGTCTCTACCAGGTAGTATGCCGTGTTGGGCAAAAGTGTTGCCTGCGCTCGGCCGTTGCCGTCCATTTTGAGCGTGCCGACGCGCGCGTCGCTCATGCTCTCGAAGATATCGAATGTTGCCCCGTCAAACTGATAGGTGTCGTTTCCGCTGGTAATGACGGTGTTCGCGGACTGTTTTTGGAAAGAAACGGAGACAGATGGCAGTACGTAGAGCATGTCTTGACGCTTGCTGCCGCCCGATATGGGTCCCAAATAGCGCCGCGCGCGGTGCGGAGCGGCTTTGATGCCTCCCGATTTTGCATTGTCGTGAAGCCACCGTGCGGCAGCCACAACCTCATTGTCGGCGGTAAAATGCCCACTTTTTGTCTTGCCTTGAGCTGTTGTGTAGGAGTAGGTGCCGTCGACATGGGTGGTGCCGTTAAGCATCCATACGGCAAGTTGAGTGGCGGCGCGGGCGCGATCGGGCGACAGGTTGTAACCGCCAAACGACGTGGCAGAAGGATATCCGTGACAAACGATCGCCGCGAACTCGTCGTCGAGCCACACCCAGCCTTGATCAAAGTTGAGCCATGGACCGCCCGGCTTGGTGGGACCGGGACGTTCCTGGTTCATGCAGTATGCGATTGAGGCGTCTTGAGCCTCGTACTTACCGATGAGGAAGGGCCCGCAATCGTCGCTAATGGTGTGGAAGCCGAGCTGATCGTAGCCGTCGATGGCAAGTGCGGGTACCGGCGCCAAGCAACTGATGAGTAGGAAGAGGAGTAGGAGCAGCGGGCCTGTTGCGATTGCGCTGTGGACAGAGTGCGTGGGTGCGTTGGACATGGCTGCTCCTTATCCCTCGTGCGCCGCACGGGGAGGCTGCGGCGCTTGGGACGAGGCTACCCCCGAGGTTCATGCGGGTAAGTACCGGAAGCTGACCAAAAGCTTGCCCGATTTCTGACAAATTGGGCCCATATGGAACAATCAAATAAAATCGCAGGTAAAAGATGGTGAAATAAGGACGCCAGAGGTCCCTATCTCCACAATTGGACTGTTTTCCAGACGATTCTCCACAGCTAAAACAAGCATCGACACCCTTGTATCGAACAAGACAACCGCGTTATACTAGCCAACACACAAGCGGGCATCGCCAAGTGGTAAGGCATCAGCTTCCCAAGCTGACACTCGCGGGTTCGAGTCCCGTTGCCCGCTCCAGCTAGAAGTACAAGCACGGCACCATCACGGTGCCGTGCTTTTTTCAATAAAGCGCCGGGACTCGAACCCGCCAGGGTGCGAGCGTAAAACAAACGCGAAGCGTTTGTAGCGAGCAGGCGAAGGCGCCGGCAGGCGCCTGAAGCCGGTGCGGATTTGCGAAGCAAATACGCGGACGTCCCGTTGCCCGCTCCATGGAGCAAGGAAGATTTCGGGAAAGACAGATTCAACCGGCTTTGCCCTCGCGTTTCCGCGAATCCAGAGGTGCCATCCGCAGCCGGTGCGGATTTGCGAAGCAAATACGCAGACGTCCCGTTGCCCGCTCCAATCCCAAAATGTTAGGTTAATGCCTGCTGGCAATACTTGCGTCCGAGCACGGTACAATAGTCAAGTTACGACCAACGTGCCAATAACCAAAAAGGAGCCGCTATGATCGATCGCTATACCCGCCCGGAGATGGGACACATCTTCTCCCTCGAGAACAAGTACGCCATTTGGCAGGAGATCGAGGTTTTGGCCTGCGAGGCCCAGGCGGAGCTCGGCAAGATCGGTATTTCTAAAGACGAGGCCCAGTGGATCCGCGACCATGCCAACTTTGAGAAGGCAAAGGTCGACGAGATCGAGGAGGTCACGCGCCACGACGTCATCGCCTTCCTGACCAACATGAAGGAGTACATCGACGCCGATGTTCCCGAGGGCGACCCCAAGCCCAGCCGCTGGGTTCACTATGGCATGACCAGCTCCGATCTGGGCGACACGGCTCTGTGCTACCAGCTCACCCAGGCCTGCGACCTGATCATCGAGGACGTCAAGAAGCTCGGCGAGATTTGCAAGCGTCGCGCCTTTGAGGAGCGCAACACGCTCTGTGCCGGCCGCACCCATGGCATCCACGCCGAGCCGATGACCTTCGGTATGAAGTTTGGCTCTTGGGCCTGGGAGCTCAAGCGCGATCTGGACCGTCTTGAGGACGCCCGTAAGAACGTTGCCTTCGGTGCCATCTCGGGCGCCGTCGGAACTTACAGCTCCATCGAGCCGTTTGTCGAGGAGTATGTCTGCGAGCACCTGGGTCTGGTTCACGATCCGCTGTCCACGCAGGTCATCAGCCGCGACCATCACGCCTATCTCGCCGGCGTGCTCGCCACCACGGCGGCCACCTGCGAGCGCATCGCAACCGAGGTCCGCAACCTGCAGAAGACCGATACGCTCGAGGCCGAGGAGCCGTTCCGCAAGGGGCAAAAGGGCAGCTCCGCCATGCCGCACAAGCGCAACCCCATCACCATGGAGAAGGTCTGCGGTCTGTCGCGCGTCGTGAAGTCCAACGCCCAGGTTGCCTTCGATAACGTCGCCCTGTGGCACGAGCGTGACATTTCGCACTCCTCTGCCGAGCGTGTCGCCCAGGCCGACAGCTTCATCGCCCTCGACCACATGTTCCAGTGCCTCATCCGCGTTATCGACGGCCTGCAGCTGTACCCTGCCCGCATGATGGCCAACCTCAATAAGACCCGCGGCCTCATCTTCTCCTCCAAGGTGCTGCTGGCCCTCGTCGACACGGGCATCACCCGCGAGGACGCGTACGCCATTGTGCAGGAGAACGCCATGGCAACCTGGCACGAGGTGCAGGATTGTGTCTCTGGCCCCACCTTTAAGGAGCGTCTCGAGGCCGACCCGCGCTGCACCGTCAGCCAGGAGAAGCTCGACGAGATCTTTGATCCGTGGGACTTCCTCACCCGTATCGACACGGTCTTTGATCGTCTGGAGCAGCTGAGCTTCGAGTAGGCTGGCTTTATTCGACCGCTTGCGGATACATTTCAACCATTGGCGCCTTGCCCGTCTTGGGCGAGGCGCTTTTTTTCGTTGCTGCCGCAGGCTCCGGTAATAGAATGAAAATTCGGCTGCTGTTTTGATGAAAGGAGGCACGTGCCCAGACGTATTAAACGAGGCGCTATCGTCTCGTTTGTGCTCATACTCTTTGTTGCCGTCTGTGCGGGCGCCCTGACGTATACCGTTCGACGCAGTCCTTCCTCCTCGAATGAAGCCGATAAAGATCTCCCGGTGCTCAAGATTGGCGTTACGGATAATGACCCCTATGTGTATGTCGATACCACAGGCGATTACGCCGGTATCGATATCGATATCGCCCGCGAGGCCTGCAAGCGTGCTGGAATCAAACCGCAATTTGTTGACATATCTTGGAATGATCGCGATCGCCTGCTCAAAAACGGCGATATCGATTGTCTGTGGTGCGACTATTCGCCCAATTATCGCGAAGACGTTTATTACTGGACTGAGCCGTATCTGACCGTGACAGTCTCGGTCGCCGCCAAGAAAACGAGTGGTATCAAGGGTTTGACGTCTCTCGATGGAAGCAAGACCATTGCGGTGATTGCGGGTTCGGTGAGTGAACGCCGATTGCTTGCCGGGGACCTGGGTATCTCGCCGGATATGCACATCAAATCATATGGCTCTGCCGAACTCTGCAAAGCTGCCCTGGTCAAAGGTTATGTTGACTGTTGGATGGCGGACGTTCAATCGCTCGACCGGCTCGTCGCGCAGTATCCCGGTGTTTATCGCGTGTTTGCCGACAACGTTATGACAGTTGACCTGGGCGTTGCATTTGAGAACAGCTATGAGGGGGAGTACGTCAAAAACCTCAATACCGTGCTGTTCGACATGGATCGGGACGGCACGATTGATCGCATCGTGAGCAATTACGCGGCGGGGGCGAAATCATGATGAATGACGAGCGCCGCTTGCGTCGAAAGAACCTTGCCGTCATAGCCGTGGGCGTAGTCGTTAGCCTTGCCTTGTTGGGCATGCTGTATACCGTCGGCACGCATCGCTGCCTCGATAAAACACTTGGATTCGGTCAAGAGACCATGGTGTTCTTGGAAAACGCCTGTGAAAAATACGACCGATACGAACAAGGCAGAAAAACCGAGGCGACGCACGATTTGGATGCCGCGGTCGAGTCGTTTGCGACGTTTTTGCCTTCTGAGTGTGTCGAGATCGGCGACGACCTGATCGAGGAATATGTTCGTGTCGAGAACCTTTCGGGACTATTGGTCATGGACGCCGACGGTCACATGATCGCCCACTATGACGTTGACGGTCGCGACCCGCTCATGCTGTGGCGAGAAGAGCTCGTATCCTCTTCGGTCCAATCGATGTATCGAGGTTCAGGGGTGTCCTATTCTGATGTCCTCGAGCGCCGCGGTGTCGACTTTGCCGTGAGTGTCGTCCCGTATGGCGATGGCGTTGTGCTGGGATATCGATCGCTCGCAACTGAATCTGCCGACGATTATTCCTACACGATTGCCGATGTGCTCGTGAACAACACGTTCCACCAAGGTCCAACGGTGCTTGTGATGTGCGATGCACAAATCATCTCCTCGAACGATCCGTCTGTCGATGTGCCGCTTGCCCGACTTCTCACGGACAGTGGAATTGATTGGAAAGATGAAGGCCTGACGCGTATCGAGTATCGGGAAGAAACATGGTATGCCGTGCGTGCGGCATACAAGGACTACCGCCTGTTTGCGCTGTATCCCAAATCCGAGGTCATGTCTGACAGGATCACATTTGTCGCTGCCGGCGTCTTGGTGGGTCTGGCGTTTTGGGTCGTGGTGCTGCTAGCGCGAAATATCGTTGACCACCGCAACTTAGCCGAAAAGGACAAACAGCTCGGCATCATCAATGCCATCAGTTCTGCGTATGAGTCGACCTTCCTGTTGCATCTCGATACGCTCGAGATCGAGGGAATTAACATGTCGCCGTCGATGGCGAAAATATTTGCTGAGCATACCGAGGCATATGACTTTTTGGACACGGTTTGTCGAGACGTTGTGAGTCCCGAAAGCCGCGAAGTGGTCATGGAACTTATAGATACAAGTACGCTTCGGGACCGTATGGAGGGCGTGCCGCACTTGGATGCCGAGGTGCGAGATTGCCGAGGTGCTTGGTATTCGCTGCAGGTTGTTCCGCAGCGTCGCGATGAGCGGGGCCGACTGGAATCGGTCGTCGTGGCGACGCATAACATCTCGATGGCAAAGCGCGCCGAAGAGCTTTCTTTTCAGGACAAACTGACGGGGCTTCGCAATAGAAATTACCTTGAGTCCCTTGGCGACGACTCGGTGAACAAATCCCTGCCCGTGAGTGTGATCATGATGGACTGCAACCACCTCAAGCGCACCAACGATCTTTACGGTCACGAAATGGGCGATGAGTTGCTGCGGCGTACGGCGTCTGTATTGAGGCGGGTGGCAGGCGAGAAGTTTGTGCCCATGCGCGTTGGCGGAGATGAGTTTTTGTTGATATGCCCCTACACTGATCGCGAGTCCGCGCGTCAATTGGTGCAAGATCTTCGCCGCGGTCTTGCTGCGGCGAGCGATGATGCGCTGGCCGTCAGCGCGTCATTTGGCATCGCGACGGTAGAGACACCCGGCTGTACGCTAGCCGAGATATACCGCGTTGCCGACCATAACATGTATCAAGAGAAGCGTGAAGTTCACGCTCAGGACGCGAATCGTTAGTATTGCAGTCACCGGTTTGTGCATCGTAGGATGTTGAATCGGTGCCCGCGATACTATATCGGCCCGGGCGGGGATAATAGACATCTGAAATTTCTCTATGAGAGGGGATCTCAATGATTAGCTTTGACTACAAGCCTCAGGGCGTGTGCTCTCGCAATATCCATCTCAATCTTTCCGACGACGGCAGCAAGGTACTGGGCGTCGAGTTTATCGGCGGCTGCGATGGCAACCTTAAGGCCATCTCCAAACTGGTCGAGGGCGCTCCTGCCGACCGTGTGATCGAGGTTCTTGCCGGCAATACCTGCGGCATGAAGAAGACCTCTTGCGCCGATCAGCTTACGCGCGCTATCGAGGCCGCCCGCGCCGAGATCGCCTAATGGGTATCGCCGACCACATCAAGAACGGAATATCGCGCCGCGGCTTTGTGCTCGGTGGAGCCGCCGCGGGCGCTGCCACGGTGCTTGCCGGATGTTCGAAAAAAACAGGCACCAGTGATGATGCCGCCGGCGAGCCGCAGGTTATCAAGGACGATTCCAAGATCGTCTCGATTACGGATGAGTACGAGGCCGTCGACATCGACCTTGAGCCTGCGGCCTCGTGGACGCTGCCGCTGGGTACGCTGCTGTACTACTGCGATGGCGACTATGCTGCGGCAATGATGGCGCCCGCATCGGCACTGCACGCCAACACACTCGGTGTGCTCAACCTGGGCGATGGCTCACTTACCACATTAATTGAGGATCCTATCGAGGGCACGGGATATGCTTTTTACGATGTCCGTGCCGGCGATGGCGTGTTTGCGTGGGTTGAGATGAACTTTGCCAATTCATCGTGGAAGCTCTACGCTCAAAATCTGTCGGGCGCTTCGCTCTCTGGCGACGTGGTTGAGCTCGATCGAGGTGGCAAGGACTACGATCCGCCACTGTTTACGGCGTTCGGGTCATCAGTCATCTGGTATAAAATGCCTTCGGCAGGCGGCAATAAAACGAGTAACGATTCGTTTTGCTATCGTCGCTCGCTTGATGAATCTAAGGCCGAGACAATTTGGAAATCGACAGGCCGCTTTGCGTCGGCCCCACGCGCGAGCGACGGCATTTTGACCATCTCGCCGCGTGTCCGCAACGACGAGGGCGTCTACTACGGCATAACGGCAATCGATCTGACCGATGGCAACAACACCAAACGTGCCCAGCTAGTCCTTCCCTCGTCAGTCTCGCCTTTCGAGGCCGTATATATGGGCGATACCTTCGTGTTTTCTATCGAGGCGACCTATAGTGGCGTGGGCAGCCTGGGCAACATGGGCACGTATATCGGTAATGAGGGAGGGCCGTACCTCTTCCTGTCCCGCGAGCCTCTCGCATGTGCGGCTGGCAAGAAGAATAAATACCTTGTTAAGGTACAGGCATCGCATTTCCTGATCGACACCTCTGCCAAGACCTATGGTTCGCTGTTGTCGCCCGACCGCGCTTTGGAGTATGGCGATTATCCAGCTACGGCGGGAAAATCGGACTCATTCCTTACGTACGCCACGGTGCGCAACAGCCAGGGTATACCAGAGACGGTCACCGCACGCCTATTCTCTCTTTAAGCTTAGAGGGGTTAAAAAGACGC
Organism: uncultured Collinsella sp.; assembly: GCA_934654515.1. Classification (GTDB taxonomy): domain Bacteria; phylum Actinomycetota; class Coriobacteriia; order Coriobacteriales; family Coriobacteriaceae; genus Collinsella. The sequence continues at coordinate 36,010 of CAKUGA010000008.1, forward strand.
CAACAGGGGAATAAACGCGTTGTAATTGTGAGTACCGCCCGCCGAGCTGCCGCGTCATAGCGGCATCCGGTGGGCTCAGGTGCGTTAAAATGAGCTTGTTCTTAGCTAATTGAGACAGGGGGGCCGTGTTATGGCTTCAGATGCAAAAAAGATTCTGCTGGTCGAGGATGAGAAGGCAATCCGTGACGCCGTCGCTGCCTATCTCGAGCGCGAGGGCTACTGGGTTGTGGGCGTCGGTGACGGTCAGTCCGCGATCGAGGAGTTCGAGAAGCATCAGTTCGACCTGGTTGTGCTCGACCTTATGCTCCCCAAGATCCCCGGTGAGCGCGTTTGCCGCACCATTCGCGATACCTCGGATGTCCCCATTATCATGTTGACGGCCAAGGGCGAGATCGAGGACCGTATTATCGGTCTCGAGCTCGGTGCCGACGATTATCTCATCAAGCCGTTCTCTCCGCGCGAGCTCGTCGCCCGCGTTCGCGCCCTGTTCCGTCGTGCCCATCAGGCCGATGAGCCCGCCGTCGAGGTGCTCGACTTCGGCGATCTGGTCATCGACATCTCCGGCCACAAGATTCTGGTCGAGGGCAAGGAAGTCGATCTGACGGCTTCTGAGTTCAAGCTGCTCACCACGCTTGCCCGTCACCCCGGTCGCGTCTATAACCGTATGGAGCTGGTCGAGAAGGTGCTCGGGTACGACTTCGAGGGCTACGAGCGCACCATCGACAGCCACGTGAAGAACCTCCGCGCCAAGCTGGGCGACGACCCCAAGAAGCCCAAGTGGCTCTACACCGTCCATGGTGTTGGCTATCGTTTTGAGGCTCCGGCCAAGACCGATAAGTCGGACGAGAAATAAGGTAATCGCATATGACACCTGCGCGCTTTGAAATCGGACAAAAGCACAAGCAGGAGAGCGAGGCGGGTTCCAAGGCAAGTTGGAACACGCCTCGTTCCGATTCCCGGCCGACGATGAGCTATCCCTCGCGTATGGCCCTGGCTTTTGCCCTGACATCGCTCATGACGGTATTGGTGCTGGTGGGCGTCGTCTCCGTTGTATGGGGTACGGTTTTTACGGATTACACGCGCTCCAATATCGTCGAGATCGCCAATTCCGCTGCCGAAAAGCTTGCGACATCGTACGAGGAAAACGGCAACTGGACCGCGGGAGAGTTGCGTACGGTCGCGACATCGAGCCTAGTGTCCGACGATCTTGGCATGCAGGTCGTCAATAAAAAGGGCGTTATCGTCTACGACGATTCATGGCCTTCGGCAAGCGCGACCGCCGATGTGCGCGAGAGCGAATCAGCGTCGAGCAGCTCGAGCGGTAAAAAAGCATCGCATAGCCCGGTCTCGTCTGCTCCAACCGACTCCGATAGCGTTGCCAACGTCGAAATCATAACGTCTTCGGGCGAGCATGTCGGACAGGTAAAGCTATGGGCCATCGGCTCCGATGCCTTGCTCACCAAGGCGGATTCTGCATTTAGGGAGAAGACCTTTAACGCCATGGCCCTCGCCGCGGTTGTTGCAATCTGCATTTCGGTCGTTATCGGATCGCTCGTGTCGCGCATGCTCACCAAGCCGATTCATCGTATTACGAGCACGGCCAAGCAAATTCGCGATGGCGATCTGTCCGCTCGTACTGGTTTGCGCGGTGATGACGAGATTGATCAGCTGGGTGAGACCTTCGATGAGATGGCCACTTCGCTCGAGAAGGATATGAAACACGAGAAGCGCCTGACCTCAGACGTTGCACACGAGCTTCGCACGCCGCTTATGGCCATGCTCGCAACGGTCGAGGCCATGCAGGATGGCGTGTATCCCACCGACGATGAGCATTTGGAGACCGTTGCTTCCGAGACGCGTCGCCTGGCTCGTCTGGTGCAGCAGATGCTCGACCTGTCGCGCATGGAAAACAGCACGGCTCCGCTCAACCTTGAGCCGGTGGACATGGTTCCTTTCGTGCGTTCCATCGTCAATGCCCAGGAGCGCCTGTTTGTCGACCGCGATCTGCGCTTGCGCTTTGCTGACGAGACCCAAGGTCACGACGATGTCGTCGAAGCCGATCCCGACATGATCACACAATGCGTCATCAATCTCATGAGCAACGCCATGCGCTACACCCCCGAGGGCGGTTGGGTCGTGGTGTCGGTGCTCAGTGACCGCAAACACGTTAGCATCGCCGTTTCTGATACCGGCATCGGTATCGCCAAGGAAGACCTGTCGCGTATTTTCGGACGTTTTTGGCGTGCCGACGCCAGCCGCGCCCGCGAGGCGGGCGGTCTGGGCGTGGGCCTCGCCGTGACCAAGCAGATTGTCGAGCGTCATCACGGCTACATATCCGTGGAGTCGGAGCTTGGAAAGGGTACGACTTTTACGATTCATCTGCCTCGCGAGCACAC
>CAKUGA010000009.1 GCA_934654515.1 uncultured Collinsella sp.
AGAGCCCCTTTGAGCTCTCGGGCGGGCAGCAGCGCCGCGTGGCGTTTGCCGGCGTGCTCGCCATGGAGCCCGAGGTCCTGGTGCTCGACGAGCCCATGGCGGGGCTCGATCCGGCGGCGCGCAGGGATTTCCTGGAGCTCATTGATCGGCTTCACCGCGAGGGCCTGACTGTCGTTATGGTCTCGCACAGCATGGATGACCTTGCAAATTGCTGCGACCGTATCGTCGTGATGAACGAGGGCGCGGTGTTTGCCGAGGGCACGCCCGCGCAGGTTTTTGCGCATGCGGATGAGCTCAAGTCGATCGGCTTGGGTGTTCCCGCTGCCCAGCGCATGGCACTGGCGCTTGCGAAGGCAGGCGTGCCGCTGCGCTTTGACGGCCTCTATACGGTTGAGTCGCTGGCAGACGAGTTGGTGGACCTGCTAATCGGTTGCTCGGACGGTCCTTCTAACGTCGCGGACATTGCTAAATCCAAGACGGTCGCGCGAGAGGAGGGCTGCTAATGGAGGCGTTTTCGTTTGGCAGCTACTATCCCGGCGATAGTGCAATCCACCGCCTGGACCCGCGAACCAAGTTGCTCTTGGGCTTTGTGTTTCTGATCACGACGCTCACGGTCAGCAGCTTCCGCGGACTGGTCCCGGTCGCAATCTTCGTCGTCCTGATCTATACCGTGTCCCGGGTGCCGGCTCGTCGCGTCCTGTCATCGATGGCGCCGCTGCTGGCGATCGTCGCGGTGGTCGCGGTGCTCAACCTGTTTTCCGACCAGAGTGGGCGCATTCTGTGGCAGCTCGGCTTTTTGCAGATAAGCGAGGGCTCGTTGCATTCCGCCGCCTTTATGGCGTGCCGCCTGACCTTGATGATGGCCGGTATGAGCGCCATCACGCTCACCACACCGACGCTCGACCTCACCGCGGGCTTTGAGCGCCTGCTCGCGCCGTTTGCGCGTGTGGGACTTCCTGCGCACGAGCTCGGTATGATTATGGGTATCGCGCTGCGCTTTATGCCGCAGTTCGCCACCGAGATGAAGCAGACGGCCGATGCGCAGGCGAGCCGCGGTGCGCGCGTGACGGGAGGCCCGCTCGGCGGCGTGCGTATGCTCGGCAGTGTGGCGATTCCGCTGTTCACGGGTGTGTTCCGTCATGCCGAAACGCTTTCTGCCGCCATGGATGCGCGCTGCTATCATGGCGAGCAGGGACGCACACGCCTGCATACGCTTGTGTTTGGCCGTGGCGATGCGTTGGCGGCGGTGGTGACGATGCTGCTGCTCATCTGCGTCATCGTTATCAATCTTCAACTTGTTTAGGCGCGATTCGAGCGCAGGAAAGGGGTCCCTATGACCGACAACGACCGCACGGCGCAGCTCGAGCGAGCCTGTTCGTATCTCAGGCGCATTCCGGCGTGGTATCTGGCCACGACCGATGTGGCCGACGGGCATCAACCGCGCGTGAGGCCGTTCTCGTTTGCCATGGTCGATGATGGCAAGCTGTGGTTTTGCACCTCGCGTGACAAGGACGTGTGGGCCGAGCTGAGCGCGAATCCCAAGTTTGAGGTCTCGGGCTGGAAACCGGGGGAGTGCTGGATTGTGCTGACCGGCGAGGCTGCGCTCGAGGACGACGCGGTCGTGAGCGACCGGGTGCGCTTGGCTGGCTTTAAGCACATGGTGGGCATTGGCGAGGATCACGAGAGCGCCAACGACGGCCGTCTCGCGTTCTTCTCGGTCCGCAACATTGCCGCGCGCTTCTGTGATATCGACGGCAGCGAGGAGCGCCTGGAGCTCTAGCTTACACAAACCAGGCTCTCAAACTGGCTAGTACAGGAGGACACATGGACGGATTGAATACGGTTTTGGAGTATCTGACGTCGGTGCCGGCGTGGTATCTGGCGACGAGCGTGGATGGGCAGCCGCATGTGCGTCCGTTTTCGTTTGCGCAGATTCAGGATGGCAAGCTGTGGTTTGTGACGGCGCGCACCAAAGACGTGTGGCAGGAGCTGCTGCAAAATCAGCGCTTTGAGGCCACGAGCTGGTGGCCGGGCCATGGTTGGCTCATCTTGCGCGGGCGTGCCGGCTTGGATGACCAAGCGGCGGGCGATATGCGTGAGGCCGGATGGAAGCATCTAGAGCGCCTGGGCGAGCATTACGAGGGGCCAAACGATCCCACGCTTGTCTTCTTTAGTGTGGAGGACCCCGAGGCCTTTATCTGCAACCACGACGAATGGGTGCCGGTCGAGCTCTAGACGTGTATCCCGGCAAACCTCGACAATTCAAATTCTCGCATGTAGCGGGCCCCACATTGCAACGTCACCGTAAGGCGCACCGAGCAATGTGGGGCCCGCATTTATTTGTCAATTCCTTCGAGTGAATGTGTCGGGATTGTTTCAATGCATGAATATGCAAAAGATTTGCGTATATATGCATCTTTTGGTGTTAAAGTTTCAACCCACTTCATAACGACGGCTGCGGGATGCGCATTGGTGCATAACTGCAGACAAGGAGTCTGATATGTCTGTAAAGGTTGGAATCGTCGGTGCGGCTGGATATGCCGGCGCCGAGCTCATTCGCCTCGTCCTCGGTCATCCCGAGTTTGAACTTATTGCCATTACGTCCAACGCCGATGCCGGCCAGCCGCTGTCCGCGGTGTATCCGAGCTTTGCTGGCGTGAGCGATCTGGTTTTCACCACGCATGACGCCCCCGAGCTCAAGAGCTGCGATGCGGTTTTTCTTGCCGTGCCGCACACGGCTGCCATGGCACAGGTGCCCGCGCTGCTTGCATCGGGCGTCTCCTGCTTTGATCTTTCGGCCGACTACCGCCTGAACGACGCGTCCGTCTTTGAGACATGGTATGCCGCCGAGCATACGAGCCCCGAGCTGCTCAAGACCCGTGCCTTCGGTCTGCCCGAGCTGTTCTGTCAAGACTTGGAGACCGCCGCATCCGACCATGCTGACGGCAAACCCGTGCTGGTCGCCTGCGCCGGTTGCTATCCCACCGCAACGAGCCTTGCCGCCGCGCCCGCCGTGCGCGCGGGCTGGGTGGCCGAGAACGGCCCCGTGGTCGTCGATGCCATTAGCGGCGTGACGGGCGCCGGTAAGTCCTGCAACGCCCGCACCCATTTTTGCAGCGCGGACGAAAACCTGGAGGCCTATGGCGTGGGCAAGCATCGTCATACGCCCGAGATTGAGCAAATCCTTGGCCTGACCGATCGCGTCGTCTTTACCCCGCACCTGGCACCGCTCAAGCGCGGTCTACTCTCTACGGTGACGATGCCGCTTACGCCGCAGGCTATCGATACCTTGACCCTTGAGGACGTTGTCGACCATTACAAGCAGTTCTACGCCGGTCGCACCTTCGTACGCGTGCTTGATGCCGGCCAGCAGCCGAAGACGGCTTCGGTCGTCGGTACCAATGCCGCCCAGATTGGCCTTGCACTCAACAAGCGCGCAGGCGTGCTGGTGGCGACGGGCGCCATCGACAATCTGTGCAAGGGTGCAGCAGGCCAGGCGGTCCAGTGCGCCAACATCGTCTTTGGTTTTGATGAGCGACGAGGCTTGCCCACAGTGGCGTGCCCGGTGTAGCACATTCGATTGTTAACGATTTGGTAGTCGGGCATCGAGTGGGGCGCCACTCTTAAGCTGGTCTCATGATCACGACTGGCATGGCGCACCAACCGATGTCCGCTTTTTTTGTTTGACATAAGGAGTCATAAAGACGATGAATACCGAGCTGTTTGATATCAAGATTCGCGCCGTCGAGGGTGGCGTTACGGCTGCGGCTGGTTTTAAAGCCGCAGGCATCCACGCTGGGTTCCGCAAGAACCCCGAGCGTCTGGATTACGCGCTCGTCGTGCCCGATAAACCCTGTCCCGGTGCCGGCGTGTTTACCACCAATCGCTTTTGCGCGGCGCCCGTGCAGGTGAGCCGTGCCAACCTGGGCGGTGCCGACAAGGGCTACGGTACCATCGCCGGCGTTTCGGTCAACTCTGGCAATGCCAACGCCGCCACGGGTGAGACCGGCCTTGCATGCGCGCGCGAGACGTGCAGCATCGCATCGCAGGTCATCGGCTGCGAGCCCCAGCAGATTCTGGTTGCCTCCACGGGTGTGATTGGCCAGATTCTGCCGATCGACACGTTCGAGACCGCCATTCCTGCTGCCTACGAGGCGCTCTCCGCCCACGGTGGCGCCGATGCGGCCCGCGCCATCATGACGACCGATACGCATTCCAAGGAATATGCCGTGTCCTACGTCAGCGATGCCGATGGCCATGCGGGCAGTGTCTATACGGTGGGCGGCATGTGCAAGGGCTCGGGCATGATCATGCCCAACATGGCCACCATGATCGCGATCATCACGACCGATGCCCCCGTCGAGCCTGCGGCGCTCCACGCCCTGCTGCTCTCGACCGTTAAGCAGACCTTTAACAAGGTGACGGTCGACTCCGACACCTCGACGAACGACACCTGCATCATGCTTGCCTCTGGCGCTGCTGCCGCAGATGCCGAGCCTATCGTCGAGGGCTCCGACGCCTTCGACGAGCTGGCCTTTGCCGTGCATGAGGTGTGCGAGAGCCTGGCGCGCAATATCGCCGCCGATGGCGAGGGCGCATCCAAGCTCGTGACGGTCAATGTCACCGGCGCTCTCAGCGACGAAGAGGCGGATATTGCCGCCCGTGCCGTCGCCAACTCGCCGCTCGTCAAGACCTGCATCGCCGGTCACGACTGCAACTGGGGCCGCGTTGCCATGGCGCTGGGCAAGTGCGGCGTGAAGTTTAATCAGGAAGACGTTTCCATCGACATGATGGGCATGCCCGTCTGCCGTGACGGCCTGACCGTTCCCTTTGACGAGGATGAGGCGCTGCGACGCTTTGAGGCGCCCGAGATCGTGATTTCGGCCGACCTGGGCGCGGGCGACGCGGCGACCACCGTGTGGACCTGCGACCTCACGCACGAGTACATCTCCATCAACGGCGATTATCGCTCCTAGACTCTGGACGTGCCGCGCGCTCCGCGTGGTTGCGGGCAATGAGGCTTGGCGCGATAACAATACGAAAGACGAGGCAGATTATGAAATTCGCACGCGATTGTCGCTCGAGCGAATCCAACGAAGCTACCGCGCAGCTGCTGTTCGAGGCGCTGCCGTGGATTAAGAACCTGACCGGTAAGACGGTCGTTATCAAGTACGGCGGTGCCGCCATGGTCGACGAGCAGCTGCGTCGCGACGTGATGAGCGACATCGTCCTGCTCAAGATTATCGGCATGCGCCCTGTTATCGTGCACGGCGGCGGCAAGGCCATTAACGAGGCGCTCAGCCACTACGATATTCCCGTCGAGTTTAAGAACGGCCAGCGCGTGACCACGCCGGCGACCATGGATATCGTGCGCGAGGTACTGGGCGGCAAGGTCAATCAGGAGCTGGTCGCGGCGCTCAACCACCATGGCAACCTGGCCGTGGGCGTGTCCGGCAGCGACGCCGGCACCCTTATCGCCGAGCCGCTCGACCCCGAGCTCGGTCGCGTGGGTAAAGTCACGCACGTCAACACCGACTACATCGAGCGCTTGCTCGACAGCGAGTACATTCCCGTTATCGCCACGGTTGCGGCGGGGGAGGACGGCGGCTTCTTCAACATCAACGCCGATACCGCCGCCGGTGCCGTTGCGGCGGCGCTGCATGCGCATAAGGCGATCTTTTTGACCGACGTCGACGGCCTGTACAAGGACTTTAGCGACAAGGATTCACTTATCTCCAATCTGACGCTCGATGAGGTCAATGAGATGCTCTACGGCGGCGAGGTCGATAAGGGCATGATTCCCAAGCTGCGTGCTGCTGTCGATGCGCTTGCCGGCGGTGTATTTCGCGCTCACATCATCAACGGTACCACGCCGCATTCGCTGCTGCTGGAGCTGCTGACCGACGCCGGCGTCGGTACCGTGATCCACTCCACCGAGACGGCTTACGAGTTCGATACGCATCCGCATCCGCTTTCGACGTTTGCTGCGCGTCTGACCGAGAACCTCGACGAGGTCGAGAAGCTTCAGACGGTCTAACTGACCCGCAGCCGCCCCATTCCTGCACCCATAGGCCTGCGCCGTCCGGCGCTCAACGAAAGGCATCCCATGTCACTTGCAGCTCAGCAATCGCTTGAATCCCATTACGTTATGCATACCTTTGGCCGCTCTCCGGTCGAGTTTGTCGAGGGCCACGGCATGAAACTCACCGGCGACGATGGCCGTGAGTATCTCGACTTTCTTGCCGGCATCGGCGTGTGCAGCCTGGGTCATGGCGACCCGGCTGTGCTCTCGGCGCTCGAGGCACAGACCAAAAAGGTCATGCATGTCTCCAATTACTTCTACATCGAGCAGCGTGGACAGGTCGCGGCGCTGCTGTCCAAGCTTGCCAACGACGACGTAGATGGTGCACGCGTGCTTGCCGATGCCATTGCCGCCGGCGATGAGACCACGGCAGCTGCTCTTGGTGCCCCGGCTGCGGACGAGCAGGTTTGGGAGACCTTCTTTGCCAACTCCGGCGCTGAGGCCAACGAGGGCTCGATGAAGCTCGCGCGCCTGCACGCCAAGCGTGCCGGTAACGGCGGCAACACTATCGTGTGCATGCGCGGCGGCTTCCACGGCCGTACGCTCGAGACCATTGCCGCCACCATGCAGGGTTGGCTGCAGGATAGTTTCCGCCCGCTGCCGGGTGGCTTTGTGGCCTGCACGCCCAACGATATCGATGAACTGCGTGCGATCTTTAAGCAGCTGGGGAGCGAAATTTGTGCCGTGATGCTCGAGCCGATCCAGGGTGAGAGTGGCGTGCACCCCATGACCGAGGAGTTTATGGCGGCAGCGCGCGACCTGGCACACGAAGTGGGCGCCGTGCTTATCGCCGACGAGGTCCAGTGCGGCATCTTCCGCTCCGGCAAGCCGTTTGCATTCCAAACCTATGGTGTGGAGCCCGACATCATGAGTCTTGCCAAGGGCATTGCTGATGGCGTGCCCATGGGCGCCGTCGTGGCAAAGAAGGAGATTGCCGACGTGTTTAAGCCGGGCGACCACGGCTCGACCTTTGGTGGTAGCTGCTTGGCCGTCGCGGCGTGCGCCGCGACGCTCTCCGCGCTCGTGCGCGGCGATTATGCCGACCATGCTGCCAAGGTAGGCGCCTATATGGAGGCAAAACTCGCCAAGTTACCGCATGTTACCGATGTGCGCGGTCGCGGCTTGATGCTCGGCTGCGACCTGGATGATGCCGCGGGCGACGCGCATGATATTGTTGCCCGCGCGCTGGCCGCCGGTGCCGTGATTAACGCTACGGGTGCCCATACGCTGCGTTTCCTGCCGCCGCTCGTCTGCGAGGAATCCGACGTGGACAGTCTGATCGAGATCCTGTCGGGTGTCTTGGACTAACGCGGCGCAATAACTCAATTTTGACCGGGTTCCGGACTGCGGACGTGCCATATGCGGCACGATTCGGCGGTCTGGAGCCCGTTTTGCCATAAATCTGCAATGGCCAGGAGAGCCTTTGGACAAAAAATGCCAAATATGAGTACTGTCACCAGTTGAATCTCATATGAAACCGACTACCTAGGATTAGTTAGACCACACATGTTCAGTTATGTTAATGGGAAAACAGCTAGTAAAGGCTTCAAATCGCTGATTCAGAGCTAGATTTATCCAGTGAAACCCAAAAATCGCTGCTACAAAATTGGTAACAGTACTCATTTTTGCCATTTTTTGGCCACGGCCTTTGTGACGGACGTGCTGGCGGGTTCGAATCCCTCTGCGATGGGCCCAAACAAAAACGGTCCCCTTGCGAGGACCGTTTCCAAATCAGTGGTGGGCGATGAGGGATTCGAACCCCCAGCCTTGTGCGTGTAAAGCACCTGCGCTAACCGTTGCGCCAATCGCCCGTGCGGAGAGAGTATAGCAAAACAATCGCCTCATTCATCTCATATCCATTAAAGGTAACCGGCGCGTGTCACAGCGGAGCTGATTCAGTTGAGATTGCCTGAACATTCCGCCCCTCTTTACGCCCTCGGGTATACTCAAAAGCTACTGATTCGATTTGATGCCCAGCAACAGCAGAGGGGATAGTATATGTGCGGTTTTGTCGGTTTTGTCGGTGGGACGGATAACCAATCCGAGGTGCTCACCAAGATGATGGACCGCATCGTCCATCGCGGTCCCGACATGGGCGGTCAGTTTATCGACGGCCGCGTTGCCCTGGGCTTCCGTCGCCTGTCGATCCTCGACCTGACCGAGGCCGGCGCTCAGCCCATGGCCAATGAGGACGGCAGCGTCGTTATCGTCTTCAACGGCGAGATCTACAACTTCCAAGAACTCCGTTCCGAGCTCGAGACCAAGGGCTACCAGTTCCACTGCGGCGCCGACACCGAGAGCCTCCTGCACGGCTACGAGGAGTGGGGCGAGGCCGTCCTCGATCGCCTGCGCGGTATGTACGCCTTCGTCATCTGGGACAAGAAGAAGAACAAGCTTTTTGGCGCCCGCGATATCTTTGGCATCAAGCCGCTCTACTACTATCCCATGGCCGATGCGGGCGACGGCGCTCCGGGCGTGCTCTTTGGTTCCGAGATCAAGAGCTTCCTGGACTACCCGCACTTCCACAAGGCGGTCAACAAAAAGGCCCTGCGTCCGTACATGACGCTGCAGTATTCGGCGACTGAGGAGACCTTCTTCGAGGGCGTCTACAAGCTGCCGCCGGCGCATTACTTTACCGTCGATATCCCGACTGGCAAGATGAACATCGAGCGCTACTGGGATTGCGATTACTCTGCCGTCGAGAAGCCGTTCGATGAGTACGTCGACGAGCTGGACGAGGTCGTGCACGAGAGCGTCGAGGCCCATCGCATCGCCGACGTCAAGGTCGCTTCGTTCCTCTCCGGTGGCGTCGACTCCAGCTACATCGCCGCTTGCCTCATGCCCGACAAGACCTTCTCGGTAGGCTTCGATTACAAGAACTTCAACGAGACCAACTACGCCAAGGAGCTCTCTGACAAGCTCGGCGTCGAGAACGTCCGCAAGATGATCACCGCCGACGAGTTCTTTGGCGCGCTCGAGGACATTCAGTATCACATGGACGAGCCGCAGTCCAACCTGTCGTCCGTGCCGCTGTGGTTCCTGGCCGAGATGGCGCGCAAGGATGTCACCGTCGTGCTTTCGGGCGAAGGCGCCGATGAGCTCTTTGGCGGCTACGCCTATTACGAGGACACGGTTCCGGTGCGCAAGTACAAAAAGATGGTGCCGCTGCCCATTCGTCGCGCGCTCGGTAACCTGGCGCTGCACATGCCGTACTTCAAGGGCCACAATTTCCTGGTCAAGGGTGCCGAGATCCCCGAGAAGTCGTTCCTAGGACAGGCCCTGGTATGGCCGGAGCGTGAGGTCGACGGCGTGCTCAAGCCCGAGTACAACACCGGCGACGGCGCCTTCGAGCTCGCCGCCCCCATCTACGCGCGCGTAAAGGGTCAGCCCGAGCTGGTCAAGAAGCAGTACCTGGACATGAACATGTGGCTTCCGGGCGACATTCTGCTCAAGGCCGACAAGATGTGCATGGCGCACTCGCTGGAGCTGCGCGTGCCCTTCCTGGACCGCAAGGTCATGGAGTTCGCCGAGCACATTCCCGACCGCTATCGCATCAACGAGAATGGCAACAAGCAGGTGCTCCGCCACGCCGCCAACAAGTCGCTGCCCGACGAGTGGGCCACCCGTCCCAAGGTGGGCTTCCCGGTGCCGATCGTCTACTGGCTGCGCGAGCAAAAGTGGTACGACTACGTCAAGGAGTACTTCACCGCGCCGTGGGCAAGCGAGTTCTTCGACACCGACGAGCTCATGCACCTGCTCGACCTGCACTTTGCGGGCAAGGGCGATTTCCAGCGTAAGATTTATACGCCGCTTGTGTTCCTGGTGTGGTACAAGCGCTTCTTTATCGACGAGGATCAGCCTTCTGTTCAGGCTGCCTAGCCTCGGCTTACGAACGCCTGCGCGTAACGGCTCCTCCGGGAGCCGTTTTTGCGCGGGTGCGTTTCAGTTACTATGAAAACAGTCCCTGCCAAATGGCTGAGAAAGGTGAAAGATGCACCATTCGGATTCCGCGACCGTGACCACGGTCGATACGCTCGCCAAGTTACTCGATGTGTGCGGCGAGCTACGCGCGTCGGAGCAGGTTGACGAGCGCGCCGTGACCGGCTGCTCGTTTGATTCGCGTGCGGTCTCGGCGGGTGACGTGTTCTTTTGCAAGGGCGCTGCCTTTAAGCCTGCGTTTTTGAGCATGGCGCTCGATGCGGGTGCCGTTGCATTTGTGTGCGAAGAGTCGCTGGTCGAGTCTCTGGAGCCGCTGGCGCAGGAGAGCGGCGCTGCGATGCTGGTTGTTGATAGCGTTCGCACGGCCATGGCCCTGTTGCCGCCGGAGGTCTACGACCGTCCCGACCACGACGTCAAGATCGTGGGCATCACCGGTACCAAGGGAAAGACCACGGCCGCTTTTATGCTTCAGTCCATCATCAAGGCAGCGGGCGAATCCTGCGGCATGATCGGCTCGGTGAGTACCGACGATGGCATCGAGTGCTACGAGAGCACCAATACTACGCCCGAGGCCCCCGAGGTCTGGCGCCATATCGCCAACTGCCGTGAGTCCGGTCGCCAGTCCATGGTCATGGAGGTCTCGAGCCAGGCGCTCAAGTACCAACGCGTCGAGAATCTGCCGTTTGACGTGGCGTGCTTCCTCAACATCGGCCGTGACCACATCTCGCCGATCGAACACCCCACGTTTGAGGATTATTTTGAGAGCAAACTCAGGATCTTTGACCAGGCGAAGACTGCCGTGGTCAATCTGGGCACCGATGAAGTCGAGCGCGTACTGGAGGCGGCATCGACGGCCGAGCACTTGGTGACCGTCGGCGTCGAGCATCCCGAGGCGAGCCTGTGGGCAAGCGATGTCCGCATGGTCGGCTTTAACATCGAGTTTAACCTGCACGGCCTGAGCGCCGACGAGCCCGAGGCGGGGGAGAAGGTCCTGCTAGGTATCGCGGGCGACTTTAACGTGGAGAACGCGCTGGTCGCTATCGCCGCCGCGCGCGAGATCGGCATCGGTGTCGATGCCATCAAGAAGGGCCTCTCCAAGCTGCGCGTGCCGGGTCGCATGGAGGTTGTGGAGTCGAAGGACGGCCGCGTGATTTGCGTCGTTGACTACGCACACAACCAGCTTTCGTTCCGCTCGCTTTTCTCGTCGGTCAAACGCGCGTTTCCCGCTAGCCCGGTCATTGCGCTGTTTGGTGCTGCTGGCGGCAAGGCACAGGAGCGCCGCGAGCAGCTTCCGCGCGAGGCAGCACCGTACTCCGACCTGATGATTTTTGCCAACGAGGATCCTGCTCACGAGGACCCGATGAAGGTCTGCCGCGAGCTTGCCGAGCATGTTCCCGACGATACGCCGAACAGGATCATCCTCGATCGCGAAGCCGCCGTGCATGCGGCCTTTAAGGCAGCGCGCGAGGAATACGTCAACCCCGATGCGCCCACCATCGTCTTGCTGCTGGCAAAGGGCGACGAGGAGCTTATGCACGTGGGTGACGAGTTCGTGCCCATCGAGAGCGATCTTTCGCTTGCCAATCGTTTAATCGATGTTACCCAGTTTGACTAATGAGCTGTGATGACGGCGACGTCCTGAGCGCGCTGTCGTCCCAAGTGCGTTTCCCCTCAAGCGGGGCGCGCCGCGTAAGACCAGAAGCCCCTTCAACGTAATGGAGTGACCATGTCCCACAATACCCTGCCGACCGTCGCTGAGCTTTCGGGCGAGATGCGCGAGCGTCTTGCCAAGGTTAAATACGTCTTTACCGACCTGGACGCCACCATGCTCGCGCCCGGCTCGTGCGTGCTGCGCGACAACGACGGCAACCCTTCGACCAAGCTCGTCGAGGCCGTCGTGGCGCTCGCCCGCGCTGGCATCCAGGTGGTCCCCACCTCGGGCCGCAACCGAACCATGATCCACGAGGACGCGCGCGTGCTCGGCCTCAACTCCTACATTGGCGAGATGGGTGGCCTGGTCATGTACGACCTCAAGGCCAATGACTGGGAGTACCTGACCGGCGACATGCCCTACGATCCCGCCTGCGGCCTCACGCCGCATCAGGTGATTGAGCAGACCGGCGTGTGCGAGAAGATCCTCGCCCGCTGGCCGCACAAGATCGAGTACCACAACGATATGTCGACCGGCTACAAGTACCGCGAGGTCACCGTCGGCATGCGCGGCGATGTGCCCGACAATGAGGTTCAGGCTATCCTCGACGAAGCCGGTTGCGGCCTGGTCTGGGCTTGCAACGGCCATCTGACGCACCTGTCCAAGCCGACGACACTCGAGCTCGATCGCGTCGAGGACGGTCGCGCGTTCAACATCAATCCCGCGGGCCTCAACAAAGGCGTCGCCATTGCGCGCTTCTGCGAGCACCTGGGGATCGAGCGCGAGGAGACGCTCGCGCTCGGCGATTCCGAGTCCGACTTCTACATGGCCGATCACGTGGGCACGTTCTGCCTGGTCGAGAATGGCCTGACGAGCGCCGGCGCGCCCGAGTTCCTGGACGCTTGCGATAACGCCTACGTCACGCGCGGCAAGATTGTCGACGGCTGGGTGGCAACGGCCGAGCTGCTGGTCGCGGCTCGTTCGTAGCGCGGTCCTATCGCGCTGAGCCATATCTTTTCGAGAGAGAATCTGGTGAGGTAATGTCCGATATCGAGAATCTGGCCGGGGACACGCGCCCGATTGGCGTGTTCGATTCTGGTTTGGGCGGTCTGACGGTTGCGCGCGCCATCGCGACGGCGCTGCCGCACGAGTCCGTCTACTACTTCGGCGACACCAAACGCTGCCCCTACGGCACGCGCACCGAGGATGAGGTGCGCTCGTTTGCGTTGCAGGCGGGCCGTTGGCTGTCGAAGCACGACGTCAAGATCATGGTCATCGCCTGCAACACGGCGACAGCTGCGGCCTTGCGTCTGGCCCAGCAGGTGCTCGACGTTCCCGTCATCGGTGTGATCGCACCGGGCGCACGCGCGGCAATCAACAGCACCCGCACGCGCCGGGTGGGCGTGCTCGCCACCAACCTCACCATTCGCTCGGGCGCCTACACGCGCGCCATTCAGGATCTAGATGCCGGCGTCGATGTATACGGCTGCCCCGCTTCGAGCTTTGTCGAGGTTGTCGAACACGAGCTCGCCTCGGGTGCACATCTGCAGGAACAGTGGCTTGAGAACGAGGACATCTTCGATACGCCTGCCGTGCGTGCGCTGGTGGGTGCCACGGTTGAGCCGCTGCGCGACCACGGTATCGATACCGTGGTGCTCGGCTGTACGCATTTTCCGCTGTTGGTGGGACCTATCCGCCATGCGCTGGGGCCTGGGGTGCGCGTCGTGAGTTCCGCCGAGGAGACCACGCGCGAACTGACTGACATCCTTACGCGCCGCGAGCAGCTGGCGGGCGACGCCGCCGAGCCGCAGCATCGTTTTGCCACGACGGCCGATAACATTGCCGAGTTTGCGGTGGCGGGCAGCTTTATCTTTGGTCAGCCGCTCAAGAGCATCGAACATATCGATATCGATGAGCTGAAATAGATGTAAGGCCGCCGCCAAAGCCTTCGCCGCATCTTTTGCCGAAAGGATATTTCTATGGAGTACATGCAGGTCAACCGCGCCAACGGCCGCGCCGCCAACGAGTTGCGCCCCGTTAAGCTCACCCGTGGCGTCATGAAGCACGCCCACGGCTCGTGTTTGGCCGAGTTCGGCGACACGCGCGTGCTGTGCGCCGCCACTATCGAGGAGGGCGTGCCGGGCTGGCGAAAGGGAGCTAAGGCCGGCTGGGTGACCGCGGAATACGCCATGCTGCCGGCGTCGACCGGCAAGCGCTGCAAGCGCGAGCACGCCAACCGCAAGGGCCGCTCCATGGAGATTGAGCGCCTCATTGGCCGCAGCCTGCGTACCGTCGTCAACATGAAGGCGCTCGGCGAGTACACCGTCACCGTCGACTGCGACGTGATCCAGGCCGATGGCGGCACGCGTACAGCGAGCATTACCGGCGCCTGGGTGGCGCTGCACGACGCCCTCGCCATGTGGGTCGAGGCGGGCAAAATCGAGCGCATCCCGCTTACCGGCCAGGTGGCCGCCATCTCCATGGGCGTTGTCGACGGCAATACGCTGCTTGACCTCGATTATTCCGAGGACAGCCATGCCGAAGTCGACATGAACCTCGTCGCCACCGACACCGGCGAGATGATCGAGCTCCAGGGCACCGGCGAGCAGGCGCCCTTTGACCGTAAGCGCCTCAACGCCCTGCTCGACCTGGGCGACAAAGGCATCGCCGAGCTCATCGAGCTCCAACGCCAGGCCCTCGCCTAGCCTACCAAAAAGTGACAGGTTTATTTTGGCAGATTTTATCTGGGAAAACGTCGAAGTATAAGACTGCCGTTGATTGAGAGGGGAGAGGCGGAGGCCCTCGTCGCCCTCGGCGCGGCATTGCTATAGAGACAAGGAGACCACTCATGGCACTTGAGAAGATCGACATCGACACCCTCGATCCGGCGGCGACCATTGTCGTGGCAACGGGCAACGCCCATAAGCTCACCGAGATCGAGGCCATTTTGGGCAAGGTCATGCCCGAGGTTCGCTTTGTGGCGCTCGGCCAGCTGGGCGATTTTGAGGACCCCGAGGAAAACGGCACGACATTTTTGGAGAACGCCATCATCAAGGCGCAGGCTGCCGTCGAAGAGACGGGGCTCATGGCCATTGCCGACGATTCGGGCCTGGTCGTCGACGCACTGGACGGTGAGCCCGGTGTGTATAGCGCGCGCTACGCGGGCGTTCACGGCGACGATGCCGCCAACAATGCCAAGCTGCTCGTGAATCTGGAGGGCGTGGCCGACGAGGACCGCACTGCACGCTTTATGAGCGTCGTCGCGCTCATCGACACGGACGGTTTGGTCACCTATGGCGAGGGCGCCTGCGAGGGCGTTATCGCGCACGAGGGCCGCGGCGATCACGGCTTTGGCTACGACCCGCTGTTCCTGCCGGTCGATACGCCGGGCAAGACTATGGCCGAGCTCACGGCGGACGAGAAGAACGCCATCAGCCATCGATTCCATGCGCTCGAGCATCTGTCCGCCAAGCTGACGGGCGAGGAGTAGGCCGTGCGTGCGGTGGTGCAGCGCGTGTTCAACGCCGGCGTGACGGTCGACGGCGAGTGCGTGGGCAAAATTGGGCGCGGCTATCTGGTGCTGCTGGGCGTGGGCCACGGCGACACGCGCGCCGAGGCCGATAAGCTGTGGGGCAAGCTCCGGGGCTTGCGCATTAACGAGGACGAGAACGGCAAGACCAACCTGGCACTTGCCGACGTCGACGGTGAGGTGCTCGTGGTGTCGCAGTTCACGCTGTTTGCCGATTGCCGTCATGGTCGCCGTCCGTCCTTTACGGATGCCGGCGCCCCCGATGTCGCCAACGAGCTCTACGAGTACTTCCTGACGCTTGTGCGCCAAGATGTTGAACACGTGGCGCACGGCATCTTTGGCGCCGATATGAAGGTCGACCTCGTCAACGACGGTCCATTCACCATCGTTCTGGACACAGACAATCTGTAAGTAGTCAATTTGGGACGGGGCTTATTTAGCTACTTGCGTATGGCGGCAGCAGGGTGCTATAGTATTAGAGTTTTGTCTATCTTAGGGGTATTATCCCCTTTTTGAATTGCATCTTCTGGAGGCCCTGTTCATGGAAGAGATGGAAGTCAATCACGTCGACGACATCCACGAGAAGCTGACCGATATGGTGGGCGATCGCGTCAAGGTTAAGGCCAACATGGGCCGCACCCGCGTCGTCGAGCGCATGGGCACCATCAAGAGCGTCCATCCGGCAGTCTTTATCGTCGAGGTTGACGAGCGTCGCGGCCGCAAGTCGCGTCAGTCCTACCAGTATATCGATGTCCTCACCGGTCAGGTCGAGCTGTTCGACCCCGAGAGCGGCGAGCATATCTTTACCCCGCTCGGCAATCAGCTCGAGGAGCACTAGCGGTGACCGATTGGTCCCTGACCCTTTCCGCGCCGGCAAAGATCAACCTCTATCTGGGGGTTCATACCGAGCGTGACGACCGCGGCTACCATAAGGTCGATTCCCTGATGGCAGCTGTCGGTCTTTCCGATACCGTGACGGTTACGCCGGTACAGGCGCTGACCGTCCAGACGGTTCCGGCATCAGATTTTCCCATGCAAAAGAATACGGCGTATCGGGCTGCGGTTGCTATGGCCGAGCATTATGGTCGCGAGGCAAACATCTGCGTGACGATCGAGAAGCATATTCCGCTGTGCGCTGGCCTGGGCGGTCCTTCGACGGATGCCGCGGCGGTTATCGTTGCTCTGGCCGAACTCTGGGGCATCGACCGCACCGATCCCGCGCTCGATGACATCGCCCGTAGCATCGGTGCCGACGTGCCGTTCTTTTTGCATGCGAGCCCCGCTTTTTACGTGGGCGGGGGAGACGTTCTGGCAACCGAGTACCCCGCATTGCCCACAACACCTGTCGTGCTGGTTAAGCCGCGCGAAGCAAGCGTTTCAACAATTGAAGCCTATCGACGCTTTGACGAGACCCCGGTGTCTGCGGAGAAGCCCGGTGCGATCGCATCGGCGCTTCGCTCGGGAGACGCCGAGACGGCCTACGCGCTCGTCCACAACAACCTGGGCGTTATCTCCGCGCAGATGGAGCCGCAGATCCAAACCGTGCTCGACTGGCTGCGCGCGCAGGACGGTACCGTTGCCGTAGACGTGTGCGGATCGGGTGCCTGCTCGTTTGCCATTTGCGACACCGCCGCCACGGCCGAAAGGCTTGCCGACGCTGCCCAGCAAAACGGCTGGTGGTCCTGCGCGACGGAGCTCATTCCCAACACGGTTCGCATCGAAGTGCCAAAGAAGTAAAAATTTCTCTAGCACACGATGGAAATCTTTGTTACTATAGTCGAGCTAACGGGTTGTGGCTCAGTTTGGTAGAGCACTGCGTTCGGGACGCAGGGGTCGCTGGTTCAAATCCAGTCAACCCGACCAGAGCATGAGGAGGGACCGCTTCTTGCGGTCCCTTTTTTTAGCTATTGTTGTGATACCGCGATACCCGCGGTATACTCATTCGAGCTTGTCTCGCTGTATTGTGGAGGTCTACATGTTTGGACTGAGGGCTCCTGAGCTCATCATTATTCTCGTCGTTGTCCTGATTATCTTCGGGCCCAAGAACCTGCCGAAGCTCGGCAAGTCCCTCGGCTCTACCGTCAAGAATATCCGCGAGGGTATGGAGGGCGACGATAAGGCCGAGACCAAGCAGGCCGAGGAGGTCGTGGTCGAGCAGTCCGAGGAGGACAAGGAGATCGCTGAGCTCGAGGCCAAGCTCGCTGCTGCCAAGAAGAAGCAGGCAGAGGACAGCGACGCGGACGCAGAGTAGTCCCATCCCTTTGGGGTGAGCACCTGACCGGCTTGCCCGCAGGCTAGCCGGTCTTTTTCGTTTTGTTGACAGTTGATTGTTTGATCAGAGTTGGGGAGATATCCGTATGGACGCAAGCCAGATCGTACTGACCGCTGAGGGCCGCCAGAAGCTCGTCGAGGAGCTCGCTTGGCGTGAGGGCGATTACGCCAAGGAGATCGTCGAGGACATCAAGGAAGCCCGCGCGTTCGGCGACCTTTCGGAGAACTCCGAGTACGATGCCGCTAAGGACAAGCAGGCCCAGAACGCCGCTCGTATTGCCGAGATCCAGGCCATCCTCGCCAACGCTCAGGTTGCTGCCACCACGGGCGATCTGACCGTCTCCATTGGTTCCACCGTTTCTCTGATTGATCCCAACGGTGAGGTCATGGAAGTCACGCTCGTTGGTACCACCGAGACCAACTCGCTCGAGCACAAGATTTCCAACGAGTCTCCGGTCGGTCACGCCATCATCGGTCACGGCGAGGGCGATTCCGTCGAGGTCGTTACGCCTTCCGGCAAGACTCGCGTCTACACCATCGCCAAGATCGCACGCTAGACCACGGTCCCGCGTAAAGGTATGTTTTCGCTCCCTGGGACCGAATCCTGGGGAGCGTTTTAGTTTGAGGAGCTAACTATGGCAGAGAACCAGAACGCCGCCGATCAGGCATCGACGCTCAACGACGAGCGCGCCACCCGCCTGGCCAAGCGTGCCGCCCTGTTCGAGGCGGGCCAGAACCCCTATCCCGAGCACTCTGAGCTCGAGGACTACGTTGCCGACATCGAGGCTAAGTATGCCGAGCTTGCCGATGGCGAGGACACCGAGGACGTCGTGAAGATCGCCGGCCGTGTTGTCGCCAAGCGCGGTCAGGGCAAGATCATGTTCATCGTCGTGCGCGATGCGACTGCCGAGATTCAGCTGTTCTGCCGCATCAACGACATGGACGAGGCTGCCTGGAATACGCTCAAGGCCCTCGACCTGGGCGACATCCTGGGCGTGACCGGCGTGGTCGTGCGTACCAAGCGCGGCCAGCTCTCCGTAGCCCCCAAGAGCGCGACCCTGCTTTCCAAGGCCGTTCGCCCGCTGCCCGAGAAGTTCCACGGCCTTTCCGACAAGGAGACTCGTTATCGTCAGCGCTATGTCGACCTGATCGCCAACGACGACGTTCGCGAGACCTTCCGTAAGCGTTCGCAGATTCTCTCCACCTTCCGTCGCTTTATGGAGTCCGACGGCTACATGGAGGTCGAGACTCCCATCCTGCAGACCATCCAGGGCGGCGCCACGGCCAAGCCGTTCATTACGCACTTTAACGCGCTCGATCAGGAGTGCTACCTGCGCATCGCTACCGAGCTGCACCTCAAGCGCTGCATCGTCGGCGGTTTTGAGCGCGTGTTCGAGATCGGCCGCATCTTCCGTAACGAGGGCATGGACCTTACCCACAACCCCGAGTTCACCACGATGGAGGCCTACCGTGCCTTCTCCGACCTCGAGGGCATGAAGGCGCTCGCCCAGGGTGTCATCAAGGCAGCCAACAAGGCCATCGGCAACCCCGAGGTCATCGAGTATCAGGGTCAGACCATCGACCTGTCCGGTGAGTGGGCAAGCCGTCCCATGACCGACATCGTCTCGGACGTGCTCGGCAAGCAGGTCACCATCGATACTCCGGTCGAGGAGCTCGCCACTGCCGCACGTGAGAAGGGCCTGGAGATCAAGCCCGAGTGGACCGCCGGCAAGATCATCGCAGAGATTTACGACGAGCTGGGCGAGGACACTATCGTCAACCCCACCTTCGTGTGCGATTATCCCATCGAGGTCAGCCCGCTTGCCAAGCGCTTTGAGGACGACCCGCGCCTGACGCACCGCTTTGAGCTGGTTATCGCCGGCCACGAGTACGCCAACGCGTTCTCCGAGCTCAACGACCCGGTCGACCAGGCCGAGCGCTTTGCCGCTCAGATGGCCGAGAAGGCTGGCGGCGACGACGAGGCTATGGAGTACGACGAGGATTACGTGCGCGCCCTCGAGTACGGTATGCCTCCCGCGGGCGGCATCGGCATCGGTATCGACCGCGTGGTCATGCTGCTCACCAACCAGGCTTCTATCCGCGACGTCCTGCTGTTCCCGCACATGAAGCCCGAGAAGGGTTTCCAGTCCGGTGCCGCTGCCGCCAAGGCTGCCGAGGCCGGCAACACCGCGAGCCCCTTCGTCAAGCCGCTCAAGCCCACGGTTGATTATTCCAAGATTGCCGTCGAGCCGCTGTTCGAGGAGTTCGTCGACTTTGATACCTTCTCCAAGAGCGACTTCCGCGCCGTGAAGGTCAAGGCATGCGAGGCCGTCAAGAAGTCCAAGAAGCTGCTGAACTTTACGCTCGACGACGGCACCGGCACCGACCGTACCATCCTCTCCGGCATTCACGGTTATTATGAGCCCGAGGACCTGGTCGGCAAGACCTTGCTTGCCATCACTAACCTGCCTCCGCGCAAGATGATGGGCATTCCCAGCTGCGGCATGCTCATCAGCGCTATTCACGAGGAGGATGGTGAGGAGCGTCTCAACCTGATCCAGCTCGACGCCTCCATCCCCGCCGGCGCAAAGATGTACTAACTAGTTACGCGGTTCGTAGAACCGCGTAACGGCTCGACGCTGCGCGGGCCGCATTTGGACAATCTGACGTTCAACTTCAAGGGCGCGACCAGAAGGTCAGCGCCCTTTCGTTTCACGTCACCTTGTCTCAAATGCGGCCCGCTCGCTGACTTATGCTCAACCTATGGTGTCATCTCGCCCCAAAAGGACCTTGCTCGCTCTGGCGGGCTTTCGCTGTCGTTGCCAGGGCATCGGCGTTGCCTTGGCTGTCAAGCTGGACGCGGCTCGCTGTCCGTCCTCTACCTGCGGCGGTGACTTTGTTGACACTTAGAACATCGATGTAGTCATTGGGGACGTTCTTAAACGACTACCCAACGGATATTGCGCACATGGCTCGCATGACAGCCGTCTCTTTTATGTTTCCTTTAGCCATCGCTGCCTAGGATGGGGGTTAGTCGGCAGGAAGGGAGCGTCTATATGGACGACGCGAGCGATCGTGCAATCGAAGAGGACATGCTCGATCAGTTCAACTATTTTGATGATGAGGACGAGGAATTGATCGATCGTCGCGAGCCGGCGGCGCTCGATGCTTTCGACCTTGTTGATGAAGGGCCCGACGAGGACGAGGTCGAATCGACGAAACCCCCACAGCCTTCGCACCATGATTCGTTGCTCTCAAGAGTCCCCATGCACCACGGTGTCCGTGCCGGCGCCCTCCATATGAAAACCGACTGGCGCCAGATCGTGACGGCAGGCGATGAGCTTGCCGTCGATGCGCCGCTCACCGATAAATCATCCATCATCTGCCGCACCGGCATGCTTATGCTGGCAAGCGGAACAGGTGCCTGGCGCGTACGCGATACCATGAATCGTGTTGCTGCCGTACTCGGCGTCACGATTCACGTCGACCTGAGTCTCCTGTCGTTTGAGTGCACCTGCATCGAAGGCGGCCACTGCTTTAACGAGGTCGTCAGCCTACCCACAACGGGAGTCAATACTCATCGCATTTGGATGATGGAGAGCTTCTTAAAGGAAATCGAGGTTTACGGGCGCCGGTTTACCGTGCATGAGTACCACGAGATGCTCAAGACCGTTGAGAGTTCAAAACCCGATTACACTCCCTGGCAACAGGGCCTTGCGGCGGCCTGTGCTTGTGGCGCCTTTGTCTTTTTGCTCGGCGGCGGCCCTATCGAGATGGCTTGTGCATTTGTGGGCGCTGGTGTCGGTAACTTTGCTCGCTCCCATATTCTCAAGCAAGGCCTTGGCCAGTTTAGCGCGCTGACGATCGGCGTTGCGCTCGCTTGCGTTTCGTATCTGCTGGCATTGCTCGGCCTTGGCCAGGTCATTCCGGGGGCAATGTCGCACCAAGAAGGCTATATCGGTGCCATGCTCTTTGTGATTCCCGGCTTTCCCCTCATTACGGCAGGTCTCGACATCGCTAAGCTCGATATGCGAAGCGGCATTGAGCGTCTTTCGTATGCCGTATCGATTATTGTGATGGCGACCCTCGTAGGCTGGATGGTTGCCGAGTGTGTGGGGCTGGCGCCGGACGACTTTGCTCCGCTCGGGCTCTCACCGTTGGCTCTTACACTCTTGCGTGTGGTGATGAGCTTTGTCGGAGTATTTGGCTTCTCGGTTATGTTCAACAGTCCGATAAAGATGGCCGCGGCGGCAGGGCTCATCGGCGCCGTGTCTAATACCTTGCGCCTTACGCTCGTCGATGCGCCGACGCTGTTTCCCTTCTTGGGCCTGAGTGCAGGCATGCCTCCCGAGGCGGCTGCGTTTACCGGCGCGCTGGTATCGGGGCTGCTCGCGAGCTTGGCCGAAATCAAGCTCACCTACCCACGTATCGCCCTCACGGTGCCATCGATTGTCATTATGGTGCCGGGCTTGTATCTGTATCGCTCGATGTATTACATGTGCACCTTCGACACGGTCAATATGCTCGGCTGGTTTGTGCGCGCGGTGCTCATCGTGGCGTTTTTGCCCGTTGGCCTGGGCGTGGCGCGTACGCTCACTGACCCTCGCTGGCGCCACACCAGCTAATTGGTGCAAGGGGGACAGGTTACTTTGCACCAAATGAGTTGCGGTGAAATAGGGACTGAATTGCTGCTTAAAGGGTCAAAACAGTCCGTATTCCACCGCAACTTATGGGGTCGGGGGATTATTGGTGCCCTGCATCTCCATAAACTCAACGCTTACGAAGCGCGGGGTTTTCGTGCTAGGCTGGTTCCACCACATAAGTAGTCGCAGACGCACGTATCACGGGCGGGCGAGATGAAGTCCCAACAGCTCCATCTTGCCCGTCCGTTTTTGTTGCGTGGTGCCGCGGCGTAACACAGAAAGGATTTTGCCCTTTATGCCTATCAACAAACGAGAGAGCCTGCTGTTCACCTTTATCATGTGCTTTTGCATGGTGCTTTGGATGAGCATCTACAACGTTGCCCTGCAGCATGGGGCCATCAACGGCGAGGTTGTTGCCGCCGCGTGGCTCGGCTTCCCCGTTGCCTACGTTTTTGCCATGTGCTGCGACTGGTTTGTCGCCAGCCCGCTCGCCAAGGGTTTCGCCTTTAAATTCCTGGTCACGCCGGGCAAGAGCTCGCCGATTGCCATGACGCTCGCCGTCAGCTCCTGCATGGTCGTTCCTATGGTCATCATCATGTCGCTCTACGGTGCGTGCGAGGGCCTGTTCCACATGCCCGGCGGCCCGCTCGCCAACCTGCAGGCGCTGCCGATGATGTGGCTCGTTAACATTCCGCGCAACTTTATCATGGCCCTGCCCTGGAACCTGCTGGTGGCCGGTCCGGTTGCTCGCTTTGTCTTCCGCCGCGCCTTCCCCATGGGCACGGTCTTTGCCGAGCCGCACATGGAGCTCGTGCGCATGCCGGGCGCTCCCGTTGCCGATGCCGTCAATGACGTTGCCGAGAGCATGGACGCCGAGCCCGCCTGCTAGACAGCAGCTCAAAACCAAACCGCCAAACGGACCCGAGCAATTCCTTTTTTGTAGACGTTGTCGCGCGGCTACGGGCGGGAAAGGTCCCAACGGTTAACATATACTCCATATGGGTAAAGAGACCAAAGCGCTGCCGCGGGGCGGCGCTTTGCGTTTGAAAAAAACTAGCTCGTCTAAGAGGAACT
This sequence comes from uncultured Collinsella sp., assembly GCA_934654515.1. Lineage (GTDB taxonomy): Bacteria > Actinomycetota > Coriobacteriia > Coriobacteriales > Coriobacteriaceae > Collinsella. Next base: position 23,190 of record CAKUGA010000009.1, read on the forward strand.
AGCATGTTAGACCGTTTTACCGATCGCGCGCGCAAGGTCATGTCCATGGCCAAGCAAGAGGCGCTCGATCTTCACTCAAATAAGGTGGGCACCGAGCACCTGCTGCTCGCGCTTGCCAAGGAGGACGAGGGCATTGCCGCCGAGGCACTGCGTTCGCTCGACATCTCCTACGATGACATCATGGATACTCTCAAAGAGGTCCAGACCACGGTTCCCGAGCCCAGCGAGGAGACCGAGGCTGCCAAGCTCGCCTTTACGCCGCTCGTCATCAGCGTGATGGAGCGCTCCTTCCGCGTGGCGCGTGAGAACAACCAGACCTACGTGTCGACCGAGCACTTGCTGATCGGCATCGTCGAAGAGGGCAACGGCATGGCCATGGACATCCTCATGCGCCTGGGCGTGTCGTCCGCTTCCATCAAAAAGGCTATCGAGAAACTCACCGCCAAGGACCAGGACAAGAAGCGTCCGCTCGCCGGCGCCGGTGCTGGTCGTCCCGGTGCGGGCCTGCCGTTCTTTAGCGGCTCGGATGCCTCTCAGCAAAAGGGGAGTGGCACCGATACGCTTAAGCAGTTCGCGACCAACCTCACGCAGAAGGCGCGCGACGGCGAACTCGACCCTGTAATTGGTCGCGAAAAGGAAGTCCAGCGCATGATGGAAATTCTTTCGCGCCGCACCAAGAACAACCCGCTCATTCTGGGCGACCCCGGCGTGGGCAAGACGGCCATCGTCGAGGGCCTGGCGCAGCAGATTGCAGCCGGCAACGTGCCCGAGAACCTTATGAACCAGAATATCTGGACGCTTGACCTGCCGGGTCTCGTCGCCGGCGCCAAGTACCGCGGCGAGTTTGAGGAGCGCCTCAAGAACGTAATCCAGGAGGCCACCGAAGCCGACGACGTCATCCTGTTTATCGACGAGATGCACACCATCATCGGTGCCGGTTCTGCCGAGGGTTCCATCGACGCGAGCTCTATGCTCAAGCCCGTGCTCGCGCGCGGTGCTTTCCAGATTATCGGCGCCACCACGGCCGAGGAATTCCGCAAGTACCTCACCAAGGACCCGGCCTTCGAGCGTCGCTTCCAGACCATCGATGTCGAGGAGCCGAGCGTCGAGGATACGGTCAAGATCCTGACCGCGCTCAAGCCGCGCTACGAAGAGCACCACCATGTGCGCTATACGCAGGGTGCTATCGAGGCCGCCGCGAACCTGTCCAACCGCTATATCCAGGATCGCTTTCTGCCCGATAAGGCCATCGACCTCATTGACGAGGCCGGTGCCCGCGCTCGCATCGCCGCGAATCGCGCTCCCGAGCCGGTGCGCGATGCCGAGCATCGCATAGAGGAGCTCAAGGCCGCCGCACAGGAGGCCACCGAGAGCGACGACATGAACAAGGCTGCCGAGATCACTGAGCAGCAGAAGGCCGCTGAGATTGAGCTCGCCGAGGCCAAGGCCGCCTGGACCGCCGAGCTCGACGCCAGCCCGCTCACCATCGATGTGAGTCAGATCGCCGACATCGTCTCCGTGACCTCTGGTGTGCCGGTGTCCTCGCTCACCGAAAGCGAGAGCCGTCGCCTGCTGCAAGCCGAAAGCGTGCTCAAGACCCGCATTATCGGCCAGGACGAAGCCGTCGAGGCCGTTGCCAAGGCCGTGCGCCGCAGCCGCTCGCCGCTCAAGGATCCGCGTCGCCCCGGTGGCAGCTTTATCTTCCTGGGTCCTACCGGCACGGGCAAGACCGAGCTCGCCAAGACGCTCGCCGAGTACCTCTTTGGCAGCAAGGATGCGCTCATCAGCTTCGACATGTCCGAGTTCGGTAGCGAGTTCGAGGTCTCCAAGCTCATCGGTAGCCCTCCGGGCTACGTCGGTCACGACGAGGGCGGCCAGCTCACCAAGGCCGTTCGTCGCCATCCGTACTCGGTCGTGCTGTTCGACGAGATCGAGAAGGCGCACCCCGACATCTTCAACATCTTGCTGCAGGTGCTGGAGGAGGGCCGCCTGACCGATAGCCAGGGCAAGACGGTCGACTTCCGCAACACCGTGATTATCATGACATCCAACGTGGGCGCCCGCGAGATCGCGCAGGATGCGAGCGTGGGCTTTGGCACCACCGGCGAGCAGGGCCTCACGTCGAGTGAGATTAAGGGCCGTGCGATGGGCGAGCTCAAGCGCCTGTTCCGCCCCGAGCTGCTCAACCGTATCGACGACATCGTGGTGTTCCAGAAGCTTTCGGGCGAAAACTTGACCAAGATCGCGCACCTGCTGGTGGACGACCTGCGTCAGCGCCTGATCGCCAACGGCATGAACATTAAGCTCACCGATGCGGCCTATGACAAGATCGTGGCCGAGGGTACCGACCTCACCAACGGCGCACGCCCGCTGCGCCGCGCCATCCAAAAGCTCATTGAGGATCCGCTGTCCGAGGAGCTTCTGGCCGGCGAGTGGGGCGAGGGCGACACCGTCCTGTGCGACGTGGCCGACGGCAAGTTTGTCTTTAGCCACGGCACGGGCGAGATTCCGGCACCGCGTCCGGCGGGTGCGCTCGGCGGCGATACCGCTCCGGCGGCACCGCACACCGGCAGCGCCGCGCCCGTGAGCGGCGGCGTTACCTCGGGCCCCGGTGGCATGATGCAAGCCGGTTCCGGCGCGCTGTAGGGATTGAGCATAACCTTGCAAGATGGGGGCGTTTCCGATGAGGAAGCGCCCCTTTTCTTGTAGAGAAGAGTTTCCGGTAACGATAAAATAATTGAAAAAGTTCTGCTGGATGGCAAAAGGAGTTACTATGGCGAATAGCGCTCAAAGAATTGAGATGTCGTTCGATAACATGAGAAAAATCGGAATGGTTCTTTGTGCCGTGCTGGTACTTATAGCCATCGCTACCATCGCCGTCTTTGGTTCGGCATTTGTTGTTGCATACCAAAGTATTTTGAACGGCGCAGTGGTAATCGAGGGGGTCGTTGAGCTTGGTAAGGGCGGCAGCATCGCGCTCCCAAACTTGGCGCTATGGGCGGTTTTGCTCCTTGCAGGGGAGTTCACATTGTTAAGCATCAGCTTCGATGTCGCCCGTCGTCAATCGCCTTTTACTATTCGACATGCACGGATGATCACCGTCATTGCTTGCCTATTTGCAATCAATGCCGTGATGGGCTCTCTACAGATTGGTAGCGATTTAAAAATAATGATGGGCAATTGTATGTTGAGCTGTCGTATGAATTCCGCTCTCCTTCAGATTGGTGACTCAGGCATCACTTTGGATGTGGGATCCATCATTGCAATGATGGTCGCTTTCGCTTTGTCAATCTTCTGGCGCTATGGGGCGCTTTTGCAGTCCCAGTCTGATGATTTGGTCTAGGTGATTGACCATGGATTATCTCATTATTGAGGTTGAGACGCTTTTGCTTAAGACTGGGAAAACAAATGCCGATCTAATTAGGGCGACTGGGCATACGCCAGCTAACATTTCTAAAATCCGAAATGCAAAAATCAAGGCCATACGTTTGAAGACATTGCTCGATATCTGTGTTGAGTTGGATTGTCAGCCGGGAGATTTGATCCGTCGCGTGAGTGAAAAAGAACTTGAGGAACTTACCATCGCGCGCGCGCGGAACAAGATTTTGCAAAGACACAATCCCGACCCCTCCGAGACATTGCCCACAGAGGTTTACGTAGTAGATCTTTCTAAGGAATAGGAATAACAAAACAGAATAAGAAGACAAACACGTATATATGCAAGGCTCCTACCGCAAGCGATCGGTAGGAGCCTTAAATTATTTGGAAAAAAAGTTCTTGAAATCATAAGGTTATCGATATACGATAACGGAGTATTAAAACAGACGATAAATCGAAAGGGGGTAATTATGAACTGGGTAATCGATCCGTGTAGCAACGTGCAGGGTGGCGGTAGTGGCTGCCGCAATTACCATCCATGTTCGCGCTGTAGCTGTTTTGGCGTATATGTCCATTTCTAGCAAGACGAACGTTAATGCTGGCTAAGACAGCAGAGGGCAAGCAGCGTGGTCGATAACTGCCATCCATCGGCCGCGCTGCCTTTTAATGAGGTTCATGAAACATGGGTAATGTGATTTCAGTCAAGGATCTATCAAAACGCTACGGCAAAAGTTGGGCGTTGTCTGATGTTTCATTTGATATAGATGAGGGCGAAGTTTGCGCTCTCGTTGGGGAGAACGGCGCGGGGAAGAGTACGTTGATTGATATTCTCCTCGGTTTGCTTAAGGCAACGAAAGGCTCAATCAGTATTTTCGGTGAGTCTGGGGGAACAAGTCTGACAAGAGCACGCAGAAATATCGGATTCGTCCCCGACGGCTGTGGGGCATTCTTGAACTTAACCGGTCGAGAAAACTTGATCTCACGCTGTATCGAGTGGGGGCTGCCGAAAAGTGAAGTTAATCGAGTGCTCGCTGCTGTTGGCCTAGAAAATGCGGCGGATGCATCGGTAAAACAATACTCGCTCGGCATGAAGCGTCGTCTGGATATCGGAACGGCGCTTCTGGGCAACCCGCAACTACTCATCATGGATGAACCCATAAACGGGCTCGATCCAGTGGGTGTGATTGAGGTGCGTGATCTCCTGCTGTCGTTGAAGGACAAACGGGATAAAACGGTGCTCATTTCAAGCCATAACCTAGATGAATTGGAGAAAGTTGCGACATCTTTTGCTTTTCTCCATCAAGGCAGACTTCTCGTTAAGGAAGAAAACTCCTACAAAGACAGAAGTCTGGAAAAGCGGTTTTTGGATTTGATCGGGGAGGCAGATAATGCAACTTCTGCGACTGATTAGATGCGAAGCCCGTCGGTTGCTCAGAAATCCAGCCTTTTTCGTGTTGTTGATCTGGGGAGTTTGGATTGTTAAAGATGTCTGTAATCCAAATATGTATGGGACTTATGGAACATCTGATTTAGGGGGAGTCGGCAAACAGATTGGTTTCTTTGCAAACATCCTCGACAAGACTGACCCGGCTGGTTCGGCGGTTCGGACGGCACTATTCATGACCTACGAGTGGTTTTTCGTTCTAGTCGGATGCGTTGTTCTTTCCTGCGCCATGGATTATCAAAGCAGGTCTTCTGAAGTGACGTATGCAAAAGGGACGGGTGTAGCAAAGGCCGTTGTCGCAAAGTGGCTTGTTCTGGCGATTGCAACTTCAACAGCGTTCAACCTGTTTTCGGGATTCGCTCTCTTCAAATCTCCGCTTGGCTGCTATGTGGATGGGCGGGTGTTTCTTGATAGATACCTACCCGTGTTGCTTTTGATTGATGCTATTTTGGCTGCATTAGTAGCTCAGTCGATGGCAGTTTTCTATTTACTTAGAAATGCACCGCTTAGCATTATGTTGGTGTTGGTCGGGACGCTGCTCGCCTCCGATGAATATACGCTGGTGGTCTTTTCCAATCACGCGTCGACGCAAATTCCCTGGTGGCTCTCAGTCGGACCATACTTACGCCATCTTGGAAATCTGTGCTTTCAAGGCCTAGCCATTAATCAGATCATTCTTTTCTCTGTTATTTGCACCGTTGTTTCGTTGCGGCTCGGGGTCATGGGAATCAAAGCGAGGAGGGGGTAGAAATGCGCTACGAAGATATGATGAAGGCTGAAGCCTATCGAGTTATGAAGAGCAAAGCGCCTCTTCTGCTGATTGCGGCAGGTTTCGTGCTCGCATTGCTTTATTCTGTGTCTTATGAACCATGGAGAGCCTACGGAACGAGCGATTGGCTTGGCGACGGTGTTATGGGCTTCTTTCCAAACCCACAATATGGTTTCGGGGGAATTCCGGGAGACCTCGTTAAAGATGGAGCTCGCTACCTTTCCGCTGTGGCACCGCTTGCCCATTCTCTGTTCTTTCCTATTGTTGCTGTTCTCGTCATCGGCTATGCGTTTCGAGCTCCGATAACGGGATCTCAATGGCTTGTTTCCTATGCAAGGGGAATGAAAACAGTACAGTTGTTGGTTGCAAGGACTCTTGTCTCGATTGTCACGCTTGTCGGTGGTTTTGTTCTCTTTTCGATACTCGTTGGTGCGGTCCAAAGCGCGAGTGGCACAGGAATGACGATGGATATGATCGGAGAGTTTCTTCATCGGCTGTTTCTTGCTGCCTTGATTTGCGCAACGTTATGCCTGCTGCTCGTCCTGGCCATCTCGCTCTTTGGAAATGGCGCGTTTGTTCTATCGTTCATCATCCTGCTGCTTTATTTGGGGTACGGGAATGCAAATATGCCACTGCACTTGACATGGCTGGCGACCATTGTGTCCCCGCGGCCAATTCAATTCATCGTGCCGGGGACGTTGCTATTTGTAGCGCTGGCAACAGTCGTTCCCATTGTCATCCTCGGGCTTTGTTGGGCTATCAAGGGTGCTATCAGAAAACGGAGCATATAAATGAAAGAGTCTGAATTTAACGTTATTGAAGAGAATGATGTGAACGGTATCACTATCTACAATACCCAGTCTGGTGGCGTTCTCGACCTTGACGCTGCGCACACGAATGAGCTGAATTTATATCGCAAGGGTGCCGCCGCCTTGGATGGTGATTTCGAAGAGGCCCTTAAGATAGGCGGCATGTTGGTAGATGACGATGTTGACGAGCGGCGACTGTTGATGCTCGAGAGCCTGTCAGCAAGGTTTGCAAATGACTATTTAGGACTGACGATTGCTCCAACGCTGGCGTGCAACTTTAGGTGCCCCTACTGCTATGAAAAGGGCTGCTCGCACCCCACTATGTCAGAGGAAACAATGACGGATGTCGCAACGTTTGTGCGTTCCGGCTATTCCGGGATCAACGATCTTCACGTTGACTGGTATGGAGGCGAGCCCTTACTTTGCGTGGATATGATTGAGCGGCTGACAAAAGAACTGAGAGGAGCGATTAGGCCAGGCGCCACTTATTCTGCCGGAATGGTAACGAACGGATATCTCTTGACGCGAGAAATTGCTCAAAAGCTTGCTGATTGTCAGGTCGGTTCGGTTCAAATCACTATCGATGGCTCAAAGAGGGATCATGATTCGCGGAGGGTCCCAGCTGACGGTCGCCCGACATATGACGCCATTATCGACAATATCATCTCATGTGCCGACGTTCTTCAGATTACCATTCGCGTGAATGTTGATGAATCCAATAGCAAAGAGGTTGATGCGTTGATCGATGAGCTTGAAGCTAGGGGGCTTCGCGGTAAAGTCGCGATTTATCTTGCGGCGGTCGACAATGTTAACGATACCTGCTCAAATGACATTCATTGTTTCTCGCAGCGTGGGTTCTCTCAAGTTGAAACATTCTTTATGGATAAAGCTAGCGAGCGCGGATTCAACGTTATTCCGTTTACGCCGTATGAACCAGGTGTCTGCTGTGCGGTTTCCCTTAATTCGTTTGTCATCGATCCGCTTGGTAGACTTTTTAAATGTTGGGATGAGGTTGGCAAGGGCGAGTGCGCCGTTGGAAATGTTCGAGAAGGTGTGAAAGCTAATTCGAACTATTTGAAATGGATGGAGTATTTACCAAACGACCCAGTATGTGGCGAGTGTGTAATGTTTCCGGCTTGTATGGGCGGATGTCCCCACGCCGCGATGGAGGGTCAGAGAAAATGCGCGAGCGTTAAATTCAATGCCAGGCAGAGAATGCGATTGGCTTGTAATTATCAGTATTCGCATGAGGCAAATCACGATGTTTAGATTTTGGAAGATATATCTCCTCCATAAGCCAAGGCTTTATGTCTATCTGCTTCTCGATGTTTTGTCTCAGCTGTGCAGCCTTGCTGAACCATATCTGTTGGGACTGACTGTAAATATGCTGGCGGCAAAAAATGTCCTCGGTATTAGTTCGCGGACACTAGTCTTATGTATTATGGCGATTGGCGTGGTCGCCATTGTGAGGTCGGTGTTGACCTATTGGACTTCCCTAATCTATGTCGACCTTCAAGCGCATGCAGGATATCAACTTAACGCTGACACACTTGAACATGTCAAGCGCTTGCCCCGGAAGTTTTTCATCGGATTTGATGCTGGCTATTATAATCAACAAATCAATCACGATTCAAACGATCTCATAGTATTCGGAATAACATCGGCGTCAAATATTATTGGCGGTGTTGCAACGATAATATGTTCCTTGATTATGTTGATGAATATAAACACTGCGATGGCGATTGCCTGTTTAGCCTGCATCGTTGCGGGGGCAGTAGTTTATCGATTGTTTAGCGGGCTGCTGTTCAATCGAGGCTTTGAGTTTCAAGAAAAGACCGCTACTTTCTTTGGGACTCTTCAGAGTCAACTGGAGAGCGTCTCCTTTCTACGTCGCCATTCGTTATTTGATTTCTATTCTTTGAGGCTGCAGAAGGCTTTCGATGGTCTTTATCCAGCTATATTGGCTAACCAAAAAGCCGGATCAAGGTTCGAACTTGCGAATCAGTTGATTTTTTCCTTTGCGCAGTTCTGTTTGCTCGCGATTGGAGGCTGTGAGATTGTCGCAGGCAAAATGCCGGTTGGTTTTCTGCTGACGGCATTGAGCTATTATTCGAGCGCCAATTCTGCTCTGGTGAACTTGCTTTCTTGGGGCAAAAGCTACCAGGCGAGCAAGGTGAGCGCCCAACGCCTTAAGCGCCTTTGGGCAATGGATGAAGAGGCGAACGGCTCTGTCCGCATTGGTTCTCCTGTTTCACTTGTGTGCAAGGGCCTGTCGATTTGTCGTCCTGATACCGATCGAATCATAGATTATCCAGAGCTCATCTCGCTTAATCGAGGAGTCTTATACGGCGTGTCGGGCGCAAACGGAAGCGGGAAAAGCACGCTTCTCGATGGCATAGCTGGTCTATATCCCGATGATTGCGTTGGGACTATTGCTTATGACGAGGTTGATTTGAGCCAGATTGATTCTATAAATCTACGCTCGCATGTCGTTGGTATTGCCGAGCAAGAACCCGATGTCGTTAACGGAACACTCAGAGAGAATCTGACGCTACTCGCGGGCGATAATTGTCCAATTCTTGAAGTCGGGCGACTTGTAGACCAGTTTGGTCTGACCAAACTGGTCTCAACACTTCCCAATGGTCTTGATGGGGTGCTGGACGAGCAAAACCATAATATATCGGGTGGTGAGAAGCAGAAGATTGCGATTATTCGTGTATTGCTCAAGGACTCGCCCGTCATGTTATTCGATGAACCGACGTCGGCTCTTGACGGAGCGAGTAGGTCAGCGTTCATTGATATTCTGCAACAGAAGAAAGAAGATCATATAGTGGTTGTTGTCTCGCATGATCCCGAGTTGCTTGAGGCTTGCGACGAAGTGATTGAACTGTAAAAGCTTGTGCATGGCGCTTCGTTGCGGGACTCATTGCCTGTGGATAGCGAATTGCAGCTGATGTGGGCATTTATCTCAAACATGTATCAGCTTCTTTTATTGACTAATCCCACAACGGCAAACCCGGTCAAACGAACGCTTCAGTACTGAGGCGTCTGTCTGTCTGACAAATTGCTATACTTAATAAAGGAAAGCGTGTAGCAAAAGGAGCCAACATGTCTATGTCGATACTAGACTCACGGCCGGTTCAGATGAACGTGCGTATAGATCGTCAGCTCAAAGAGGCGGGAGACGCCGTCCTGACTCATATTGGCATGACGCCGTCGCAAGCCGTTCGGGCGCTTTGGGAGTATCTGGTCGTTAACGGACGAATGCCCTCGAAGGGAGACACAGCGGCTCCGGTTTCTGACGGAGTGGAGCCCCGGCGCATGGAGTCAAGGGCCGCGCAAGGCAGTCATATCGTTCGCGATTCGTGCCTCAAATACGGCATCCCCATCCCTGACTTCTCGGGAGACTATGACGACCTCTATGCGGAGGCCATGGCGGAGCGCTATCCCGAGTGGGTGGAACTATGAGTGCGGGCGGAATCCTCAAGTTGCTCATCGATACCAATGTATGGATGGATTATTTTTCTGGCAGGTCTGACCGTACGGCAAACGTCGTCCATCTGATCGAGATTGCCGACGCCTCGGAGCGGATTGCCCTGTTTGCCTCGTCGCTTTCGGTCAAAGACGTTTCATATCTTGTCTCGGCGGCAATCAAGCAGGAGTGTCGAAGAAAGACTGGCTCACTGAGCGATAACGCCATTGCGGCGGCAGACGAAACGGCCTGGGCATGCGTTCGACAGATGCGCGAGCTGGCCCTCATTGCCCCGGTCGGTGCAGACGAGGTCTTCGACTCCTTTGTGTTCAAGTATCATCACAACGACTTTGAGGACGACCTGATGCTGGGCGTCGCCAATCGCATTGATGCCGATTACGTCGTGACGGAGGACAAGAACCTCATTAAACATACCAATGGCGTATGCATAGACGTTGATCAAGCGTTGAGGTTGGTTGGAGAGGTCAACAGCTCATCCGCCCTGCCCATCTAGCCTGCTCCATCTTGATAAAGTGACGTTTCCTCGCCGTTAGCCGATGATGCGAGAGCGCTCGGCGTTTTCGACTGGTTTATGCACGCAAAGTCTGGGAATATACAAGTCGCATGTCTTACTGTCTAACCAGTTGCGCCAAGGAGGCACCATGGATTACAAGATCACCGGCTACGAGCCCGCCCAGCTGTTCCATTTCTTTGAGGAGGTCAGCGCGATCCCCCGTGGGTCTGGCAACGAGAAGGGCATCAGCGATTTCTTGGTTGCGTTTGCCAAGGAGCACGGCCTCGATGTGTACCAGGACGAGGTCTACAACGTCATCATTCGCAAGCCCGCTTCTGCCGGTGCCGAGAACGCCCCGGCCGTGATGTTGCAGGGCCATATCGATATGGTGTGCGACAAGTTGGGCTCTGTTGAGCACGACTTTACGACCGATGGTATCGACCTGGTCGTCAAGGACGGCGTCCTCACCGCTAACGGCACCACCCTGGGCGCCGACAACGGCATTGCTGTCGCTCTGATGCTTACTGTGCTCAACGACGATTCGATCGTTCACCCCGCCCTCGAGTGCGTATTCACCACCGACGAGGAGACTGGCCTGGTCGGCGCCGAGACGCTCGACAAGTCCCAGATTAGCGCCCGCACCATGATTAACCTTGACTCCGAGGAAGAGGGCGTTGCCACCGTCAGCTGCGCCGGCGGCGTCGTCGTTACCTACACTTGCCCGATCGCGCGCGAGCACAAGACCGGTAGCACCCTCACGCTCGACATCTCCGGCCTACTGGGCGGTCATTCCGGCAACGATATCAACCTGGAGCGCGGCAACGGCAACCTCATCATGGCCCGCATCATCGACCGCCTGATGGTTGCCGGCGAGCCCGCCATCGTCAGCTTTAACGGCGGCACTAAGGACAACGCCATCAACCGTGAGTGCAAGGCTGTTCTGGTCTACGCCGACCACGCTGCCGCCGAGGTCGCGGCCGAGATCGCCCGTGGCATCATCGCCGACGTCACTGCCGAGCTCGAGGTCTTCGACCCCGGCTTTACCTGCACCGTCGAGATTGCCGATAACGCCGAGGTCGAGGCCATGGACCAGAAGTCCGCACTTGCCCTCATTCGCGCTCTGCGTCTTGCCCCCAATGGTGTGATCCGCCGCAACGTCGCCACCGACGGCTCCGTTGAGGTTTCCTCCAACATTGGCGTGGTCGCCACCTCCGATAACGAGGTCAAGATCATGCTGTCCCCGCGCTCCTCGATCACCTCGCTGCAGAACGAGTTCAAGGACCGCCTCCAGACGCTGGCCGATGTCTTGGGCTTCGACGCCAAGTTCGAGTTCGAGTATCCCGGCTGGAGCTATGCCGAGCATTCGCCGGTCCGCGACGTCTTTGTCGAGAGCTATCGCGAGCTCTTTGGCTCTGAGCTGCGCATCGAGTCCATTCACGCCGGCCTTGAGTGCGGCCTGTTTGCCGAGGCTCTGCACGGCCTGGACGCCATCGCCGTGGGCCCGACGCTCTCCGATGTCCACACCCCGGACGAGAGCATGGAGCTCGCTTCTGCCGAGCGCTTCTACGAGCTGCTCATCGACGTCCTCAAGCGCCTCGCTGCGTAAAGGTCGCCTTGGTTAAGCCGCTCTAAAACGGCCGGCTATGAAAACGGCCGCCTGGCGTAATGCCGGGCGGCCGTTATTCGTTACAGTGCGAGAACCCCCAGATGCTCAAGCAAGATCTTAAGCCCGATGAGGATGAGCACGACGCCACCCACGATGGTGGCGGGTTTTTCGTAGCGCGCGCCAAAGGTGTGGCCGATCGCTACGCCGGCGACGGAGAAGATAAACGTTGTGACGCCGATAAGCGATACAGCGGGAACGATGTCAACCGAGAGCGCGGCAAATGAGATGCCCACCGCTAGGGCGTCGATTGAGGTGGCAATGGCGAGGATCAGGTACTCGCCCAGGTCAATCTTTTCGGCATCCTTGCCGTCGCCTTCATTCTCGTCCTCGGTAAAGGCTTCCCACAGCATTTTGCCGCCGATAAAGGCCAAAAGGATAAAGGCGATCCAATGGTCGATGGGTCCGATGATGCCCATGAATTGACTGCCAAGCGCCCATCCGATTACGGGCATGCCGGCCTGAAAGCCGCCAAAGAACAGGCCGAGCACCACGGCGACTTTAAGGTTGATCTTCTTCATGCCAAGTCCCTTGCAGATGGATACGGCAAAGGCATCCATCGAAAGGCCAACGGCGAGCAGCACGAGCTCTGCGAGTCCCATAGTCTGGCTCCCTCTCTGCGGGCGGGCCCGCGTGTACCTCTTGGGGGAGTAACAAAAAAGACCCGTGGCGTACGCGTTGCGCGCACAGCCACGAGTCTCGTTCATTAAGGCAAGCCAGGCCACATCGGCCAGTGTGTTGACTTGCCGCGTCACCGGAGGCGAACCCGATCACGCGACTACTCCCTCATTTATGCGAATCCCGATGCTACCACATAAGCAGCTCATTTGGATTGGGGCTCTCAGCTGTGTTCGCTCATTCTGTAAGCATCGGATTTTGCAGGCGTCACAGGGGCAAACCGTGAGAAACTTATTGACGTTTATGGAGCGTATACGATGGGAGCGATGCCTTGGATAAGAACGAGCTGCAAAAGCGTATGGAACAGGCCATCCGCCTGACGGCACCTGGCCAGCCGATCCGCACCGCCCTCGACATGATCATTGCTGGTCACCTGGGCGCCCTTATCTGCGTCGGCGACACCGAAAACGTGCTCGCTGCTGGTAACGACGGCTTCCCGCTCAACATTTCGTTTACCTCGAACCGCCTGTTCGAGCTTTCCAAGATGGACGGCGCCATCGTCATCGATGGCGACCTCACCCAGATCCTGCGCGCCAACTTTCACCTCAACCCCGATCCCTCGCTCGCCACGAGTGAGACGGGCATGCGTCACCGTACCGCCGCTCGCATGTCGGTGCTCACCGACGCCATCGTGATCTCGGTCTCGGCCCGTCGTGCCGTCGTCAACGTGTACGTCCACGGTAAGAGCTACGAGATCCAGCCCGTCACCACCATCATGAGCTCGGTCAACCAGCTCGTCGCCACGCTCCAGACCACCCG
>CAKUGA010000010.1 GCA_934654515.1 uncultured Collinsella sp.
CGACCTTCTCCCTGCTGTACATGCGAACCTCCAGTCCGGACCGCCTCACGGTCCAACTTTCTGTCCGCACCCCCTTCCTGCCCCTGCAGGGTCTCAGAGATAGCCAATCGAATAGCAGACGAGGCGTCAAAAGCCCTCAGGTAGCTGGCAGTGAGCATCAAAGATTAAACCGCAAGCCATTGTTCGTGGACTGTCAATTATGAGAAAATTAGTTACAGCAATCTCCCAGTTCGCATAAGCGTTCACACGCACGAACTTGGGTGAATGAGGCTGGCGCAATGTAGATCCATCGACACCGACCTACGAACAAGGAGCGCCTTATGTACGGACAGTATGTTGTATCTCAGACCCAGAACGAACGGACTCGCCCTCTTATCCGCAGCGCGAAGCATCGCATAGGAGCCATAATCGCCACTTTCGGCGTGAGCGCCCTTGTGGCCGGATTTCTTCTACTACCGGGCGTGGCCCTAGCGAATGAAACGCCCGAGCTCGGCGCTGCCGCATCAACTACCAACAGAGCAGCCAGCGCGGAAAGCAATATCACCGCCACCGCTGTCGTAGACCATTACTACGACCTAGAGCTGCTCCCTGCTTTCACGCTAGTCCAGAACGAAGCACTTGTATACGACTTCCCCGACAAACCCGAGGATTTCCCTTACGGGCTTAACGACACCGTCTACCTCTTCAAGGCCGACACCGATACCGAAAGCCTTGTAAAAACCGAAAACCCCAAAGAGGCATGTGTCTCTATCGCTCTAACCATGATCGACAATCACGTAAGGGCAACCGTAGTCTTTACAGGCGGTTACGCCGACGACCAAATCCCTTACAGACTTAACCTCACCAGCTCAACCCTCCTTGGCACACGCGTTGACCGCGATTACGACACCACGCAGGGAATTATGCGCGAGACGCGACACGATTACTACATCCGCTACGTCTTCGTCAGCGACGTGTACCTGATTGCAACCGATGCGACCGATCCCAAGCCCAACCCTGACGCCAAGCCGAACCCAGAGGTCAAACCCAATCCAGAAACCAAGCCCGAACCCACGCCACAGCCTAAAACAGAAAAGCCAGCCGCAGCCTCCTCCCCCGCCAAGGCATCAGCAGTCGTTAAGCACACCGAGACCGTCCTGCCCGCAACAGGCGACAACGACGCAACGGCAGTCGTCTTGAGTGCAGTTGGCGTAGCGATCACGGCAATCGGCGTTACCGCAACAAGGAGTCGCAATCGCTAGCTAAAATATGGCAAATCGACGCACGGAAAGAAACGTATCGATGCTGGTGGATTTCAACGAGGTCAAAGAGGTAACCATCCCGGGAGTGAACAACGGGACGGGCGAGATGAACGCCAGGTTGTAGATGGACGGGCAGGGCAAGATTTTCCCGATGGCTATTCATTCAGGCGGCTCGATTGGTCCGCACACGCGCTCAGCGCACATTAGAGCCGCCGGCACGGAACATGTCGAAAAAATGAGAGTGGATAATCTCCCGTTTTGAGCCTAACTTGGAGCTCAAAGTGGGAGATTATCCACTCTCATTCATCAAGCGTCCGAAAATCCACGCTCGTGCGTCCGGATTTCCACGCTCGTGCCGCACGCTCGCGGAGCATCGCGGGCATTGATTGGGACCGATGCGGATCGCGGCATGAGGCCGTAAGGGTTGCCCAAAGGTTGCCCGAGGACAGCAAAAGAAAAGCCCCCGGCCTGTTTTTGCAGGCCGGGGGCTTGATGCACGTGGATATGGACTACTCCCACTCGATGGTCGCGGGCGGCTTGGACGTGATGTCGTAGCACACACGGTTGGCGCCGGGGACCTCGGCCACGATACGGCCGGAGATGCGGGCAAGCACGTCGTAGGGCAGCTTGGCCCAGTCGGCGGTCATGGCGTCACTGGACTCGACGGCGCGCAGGATGATCGGACGCTGATAGGTGCGCTCGTCGCCCATAACGCCGACGGATTTGATGTCGGGCAGGACGGCGAAATACTGCCAGCAGCTGTGCTCGGAGTTGCGCTCGCCGGTCTGCTCAAACAGACGCTGGTTGTAGGCGTCGAGCTCCTCGCGCACGATAGCGTCGGCGTTCTTGAGGATCTCGAGCTTCTCCTTGTCGACCGCACCGATGATGCGAATGGCAAGGCCCGGGCCCGGGAAGGGCTGACGGAACACGATATGACCCGGCAGGCCGAGCGCCAGACCAAGCGCGCGGACCTCGTCCTTAAAGAAGTGGTCGAGCGGCTCGATGAGGTCGAAGTGCACGCCCTCGGGGAACGGGATCAGGTTGTGGTGGCTCTTGATGGTGGCCGTCTTGCCGCCCGTCTTGCGAGCGCCGGACTCGATGATGTCGGGGTAGATGGTGCCCTGAGCCAGGTACTTGACCGGCTTGCCATCGGTCTCGAGCTGCTGCGCCACGGCGAAGAACTCTTTCCAGAACTGCGTACCGATGATGCGGCGCTTCTCCTCGGGCTCGGTCACGCCGGCCAGAAGCTCGGCATAGCGGTCCTCGGCGTGGACGTGGATAAAGTCGACGTCAAACTGCTTGGTGAAGACCTCCTCCACCTGCTCGGGCTCGCCCTTGCGCAGCAGACCGTGGTTGATGAACACGCAGGTCATCTGCTTGCCCACGGCGCGGGCGCCCAGCGCAGCCACGACGGAGGAGTCGACGCCGCCGGACAGGGCCAGAATCACGCGGTCGTCGCCGACCTTCTCGCGGAACTCGGCCGTCATGGTCTCGACCAGGTTGTCCATGCTCCAGTTGGGCTCCAGGCCGCAGATCTCAAACAGGAAGTTGCTCAGCAGCTGCTGACCGTACTCGGAGTGCTTGACCTCGGGGTGGAACTGCGTGGTGAAGATCTTGCGCTCGACGCACTCCATGGCGGCAACCGGGCACACGTCGGTGCTGGCGGTAACGGTAAAGCCCTCGGGCACCTCGGAAACGGCGTCGCGATGGCTCATCCACACGGTCTGCTCCATAGGCGTGGAGTTAAAGAGCTTGGCGCCGGCCGTACGCGTGATGGTGGCGCGGCCGTACTCGCCCACCTCGGAGTGGCCGACCTTGCCGCCGAGCGTCACGGCCGTGATCTGATGGCCGTAGCAAAAGCCCAGGACGGGAAGGCCCAGGTCAAAGATGGCGGGATCGATGGACGGAGCGTCCTCGGCGTACACAGAAGCCGGGCCGCCGGAAAGGATGAGCGCAGAGGCGTTCATCTCGCGAATCTCGTCGGCCGAGATGTCGCAGGGAACAATCTCGGAATACACGTTGAGGTCGCGGACGCGACGGGCAATGAGCTGACCGTACTGCGCACCAAAGTCGAGTACGAGGACCTTTGCGGAAGCCTTTTGATCCATGGTTTCCCCCTCTTGTTGGCGGGGAGCCGGTGCCCACCCGCGCGAATAAACGAAAACAGCTTTCATAGTGTACACGTTATATGGGGTTTCTCGTCCCTCGCAGCCATCAGCGCACGGCAAACGCACGACCTGGGCCCTATTTGACGGCGATTGAAGTGTTACCAAACGTTACAGATGATGTAATACGTTTGAACATTGGACGCCCTGTGCCACAATACTGCCGAACGACTCCGCCTCTGCGGCGGCAAATACGATAGGAATACCAGCATGAAGCGCATCCTTCTCATCGCCACGGGCGGCACCATCGCATCGACCGAGGACGGCAACGGCCTCTCCCCCGCCCTGACCGGTGAGGAGCTCGCCCAGAGCGTCCCCGAGATCTCGGGCCTCTGCGAGCTCGACGTCGTGCAGCCCATGAACATCGACAGCACCAATATGCGCCCGAGCGACTGGATGCGTATCCGCGACGTCATCGTCGAGGGTTATGCCGACCACGACGGCTTCGTGATTCTACACGGCACCGACACCATGAGCTACACCGCGGCAGCGCTTTCCTACCTGATTCAGGACAGCCCCAAGCCCATCGTGCTCACCGGCTCGCAAAAGCCCATGGGCAATCCATTTACCGACGCCAAGCTCAACCTGTACCAGAGCCTGCTCTATGCGCTCGACGAGCACTCGCACGATGTCTCGATCGTGTTTGGCGGCGTCGCCATTGCCGGCACGCGCGCCCGCAAACAGCGCACCATGAGCTTTAACGCGTTCATTAGCGTCAACTATCCGCCCATCGCCTATATCCGCAACGACCGCATCGTGCGCAACGGGCTTCACGGCACGCATCAGGGCGAAAACCCGGTGCGTTTCTACGACAGCATCGACCCGCGCGTATTTGTACTCAAGCTCACGCCCGGCGTAAACCCGGGCATCCTCGACGCCCTTGCCGATAGCTACGACGCTGTAATCCTTGAGACCTTTGGCATTGGCGGTATCCCCGAGTTTGGCGAGTCGGGCGAGTCGTTCCAAGAGGCGATTTTCCGCTGGGTCGATTCGGGCCGCACCGTCGTTATGACCACACAGGTCCCCGAAGAGGGCCTTGACCTGGGTGTTTATGAGGTCGGCCGTGCCTACGCCGATCATCCGGGCATTTTGCGCGGCGACGACATGACCACCGAGACGCTCGTGGCCAAAACCATGTGGGCACTCGGCCAATCACGTGATGCGGCCGAGATTCAGCGCCTGTTCTACAGCCAAGTCAACCACGACCGTATCCCGATGGCGTAATCAGATATCGATCGGTATCTCCTATTCAATACCCTCGAGAAGATCTGACACCGTCATGCCGAGTGCGGGCGCAATCTTAAATAGAACTTTAAGTGTGAAGTTTGCCGTTCCGTCTTCGATTCGGTCGAGGTAGGGGCGGCTGATTCCTGTTGCCACACAAAAATCGACCTTGGAGATACCAAGGTCCCTGCGTGTCTGTTCGACTCGCTTGCCAAGAATCTGTTTCGCACGTTCGTCCATGCAGCCGAGTTTGAAATGGAGCCGAACATAAACGTAAACTATAGTTTACGTTTTGCCGAATACACAGGAGTTTTCTATGTCGGGTTCTTCGATTTACGTACGGCGCGCAGATTGCCGCCGACGCGACACGCCGATTGCTCTTGTCGTTATCGAGGCCGACCAGCTCACGCCCGACGAGCGCACGGCCTTCACGCTGTTATCGAGTCGCGTCGACGCGGCACTTCTCCCCAACCCAAAGCAGGACGAATTTGCGGCCCTCTGCCGACAGCGCGGCTGCGCATTCAACCAGGCCGTTGTCATTGCCACCACGCAACACGGCCTTCCCTTGCTGCTAGAAGCCGCCGTCGCCCTCACACTACGCGGCGCGGGATACGAAAACGAGGCCGCCGCCGACGTGGTCTTTAAACCACGATCGAGCGGCGGCCTCGCAGCAGCCATCGAATATGCTTGCAGGCTCGTCGCCTAAAGGGACAAGCTAGAATCCCAGTCCAAAGCCCGTACCGGTGATCGCCGAATACATAAAGTAGACGTTAATCACATTGAGGAACACGCCCGTGACGCAGCCGTTGCGCAGATAACGCTCACACGTAAGACGCGCCATCACGGCAGAGTCCTCGTTGTTCTTAGCCTGACGGCCAGCCGTAAAGTACGTCGCCACGCCAAGCAGCAAGTTAAGCACCGGCAGCGCCAGCAGCTCGTAACTCTTACCCCAGCGCGTCGCCTCGCCGGCGGCGTTAAACTTCGTCGCCACCTCGGGTCCAATGTTGGGAAGGACACATGCCGCAACCACGAGCGGAAGCACCGCAAGCACGAGCAGCGCGATACCCATGTAGCCGGCTTTTTTACCATATTTGAACATGCACGTCGTCCTTACACGTTAAAACGGAAGTGCACGACGTCGCCGTCGGCCATGATGTACTCTTTGCCCTCGATGCGCAGCTTGCCGGCGGCCTTGGCGCCCTGCTCGCCGCCGAGCTCGATGTAGTCGTCGTAGCCAATGACCTCGGCCTTAATAAAGCCGCGCTCAAAGTCGGTATGGATGACGCCGGCGGCCTGCGGGGCGGTCGCGCCCTGGCGCACCGTCCAGGCCTTGACCTCCATCTCGCCGGCCGTAAAGAACGACTGCAGACCGAGCAGCTTGTAGGCAGCCTGAGCGAGCACGTCCAGGCCGGGCTGTTCCAGGCCCAGGCTCTCCAGGTAATCGGCGGCGTCCTCGGGATCGAGCTCGGAAAGCTCGGCCTCGATCTTGGCGCAGATGGGCAGCGGCTTGACGCCGTCGATGGGCGCCAGGTCCTCGTTGAGCATGTCCTCGTCTACGTTGGCCACATACAGGATGGGCTTCATGGTGAGCAGGAACAGGCCCTTGGCGGCGGCGCGCTCCTCGTCGGTCATCTCCATGGACGCGGCGCGCTTGCCCTCGTTGAGCCAGGCAAGCAAGCGCTTAGCCACCTCGAACTTGGGCATGAGCTCCTTGTCGCGCTTGGCCTCCTTCTCGAGCTTGGGCAGCTGCTTCTCGAGCGTGCCCATGTCGGCCAGGATGAGCTCGGTCATGATGGTGTCAGCGTCGCCGGCGGGATCGACGAACTCGCCCGTACGGCCCACCTCACGCATGACGTTGGGATCCTTAAAGTAGCGCACGACCTCGCAGATGGCGTCGGTCTCGCGAATGTTGGCCAGGAACTGGTTGCCCAGGCCCTCGCCCTCGTTGGCGCCCTTCACCAGGCCAGCGATGTCGACGAACTCGACCGTAGCCGGCACAATGCGGCCAGGGTTGACGATGTCGGCAAGCTTTTGCAGACGGCTATCGGGCACATCGACGATACCCACGTTGGGGTCGATTGTGGCAAACGGGTAATTGGCGGCAAGGCCGGTCTTTTTGGTAAGCGCGGTGAACAGCGTCGACTTGCCCACGTTGGGCAGGCCCACGATACCGATGGAAAGGGACACGACAGCTCCTTTTGGTACAAGCATTTCAAACTGCATAAGTATAGCGCCGCCGCAGCATCTGGGCGAACCCGGACGCCACGGCGGCACGAATGAAGCAGAGATAGAGGTCGCTGACTAATCCGCGAGCTTTTCCACCTGGTCGAGCATCTTGTCAAGCTTGGCCTTTGCCTCGGCCTTGACCTTCTCAGCTTCTTCGTGAGCCTTCGCCTTCTGGGCGGCCTTTTCCTCGGCTTCGGGATCGACGACGACCAGGTTGGATGCGTCATGTTCAACCAGCTTAAGCGCATGCTCGGGGCACACCTTGACGCAGGCTCCGCAACCCAGGCAGTACGTCGACTCCAGTGCAAAGCGGCCGCTTCCCACCAGATCGCAGGCAAACGTAGGGCACACGTTGACGCACTCGCCGCACGACGTGCACTTGTCAAAATCGCACTCCGGCGTGCTCACCTGCATATTCTGGGCAAGCTCGGGGTGATTCTGCAGCGTCGAGAGCACCAGCTGGCGGCCGTGCGTCAGCGTACGGCGGCGCTTGGCCGTCGTGGTGCCGCACATGGTGTTGAGCGTACGTTCGAGCTGGGTAATCTGATGGCGATGGGCCTTCAGCTTCTGCGTCACCGAGGCAAGTGCCGCCGTCGCCGGGTTGAGCTTGGTCACGGTCAGGCCCGTGGTGCGGGCAATCTTTTCCATGTACTCCTTGCGCTCATACTCGCGGCGCTTATGGCATTTGAGGCTCTTGGGGTCGACTTCCAGACCCATGCCCGCGCCGGCCCACTCCTCGGCGGTGGCAATAGCCTCGCCCAGAATATCCTCGCCACCGGTGTTGCGGCATTTATCGCACACGCCCAGCGGCAGGTAGACGCTCACGTTGGGATAGTCGGCCAGCACCGAAAACCAAGTCTCGGCCGTGATATCGCCTACGCAGGCGACGACGACCTCGTTCTCGCGCGGCATGCGCTTAAGGGCACGCGTGCAGGTAACATAAGCGGTCTCGTGGCTCGTGGCCGCCGAGACAATATCGTCGTAGAGGTTTTTGGGCGCCAGGCGCGGCGAGATAATCGCCTCGGTCGGGCAAGCGGCGGCGCACAGGCCGCACTTGCGGCAGGTGTCGAGGATTTCGATAGCGTCTTCCTCGACCTCGATAGCGTTGACCGGGCACACGTCCATGCACGCGGTGCAACCGCTCTTCTCGTTTTTGCAGGCCAGGCACGGAATGGTGTTTCCGCGCGGACGCTCCTTATAGTCGGCAGGATTCCACTGCGGCGCCGACGGATCGAGCGCGTCGGTCACGCCGCCAAGCGGGTTTTTAAGAAAATCGAAACCCTTGCTGATCTCGATAATGTCATCAAACAGATCGTGTTCCTGCGCCATGCGCGGCCCCTCCCTGAGCAGTGCAAACAAGCAAGAAATAATGATACGCCATCGGCCCGTGCCTCGAGCAAATTACACGCGGAGCACCTTTGGGACAAATAGCCTATGGCCTATCGCCGCCTCGATTGCACAAGGTCAATCAAGCGCCAAGCTATGCCTCGCACATGAGCTGCACGAGCTTTTGTTTGGTCACCTTGGCCTGCTCGTTGGCCATATTACGCTCGTTTCTAAAGACCGCATTTGCAACACTCTGCAGGTCGGCATCGGAAATCTCGCCAAGGCCTAGCTCCTCGAGCGTCGTCGGCAGACCAACGCGCTGGCAAAACTCGAGCACCTGATTAAGCTCGGGCGCACGCTCCAGGCGCAGCTGCACCACCAGGCCAAATGCCACGGCCTCACCATGCATGGCCTTGCACTCGGGCAGAATCGTCAGACCGTTGGCGATGGCATGTGCCAACGCCAGGCCGCCACTCTCAAAGCCAACACCCGAAAGCAGAATATTGCACTCGATCAGGCGCTCAACCGCCGTCGATATACGTCCCTTTTTAAGATCGCGCTTGGCAGCGACGCCGCACTCCATGAGCGTGTCATAGCAGGCACGAGCCGTAACCAAGGCCAAGTGCCCCGGCGCGCCACCGTGCTCGTTGGTGCCGTGCGCTGCGGCGCACGAACGCGCCTCGAAGTACGTTGCCAGCGCATCGCCCATACCAGCAACCGTCATGCGCAGTGGGGCCGCAGCAACCACATCGGTATCGACCACGACCAGGTCTGGATTCTTCTCGAGCATCAGGTAACGGTCGAACGACCCATCCTCGTGATACAGCACCGAAATCGCGCTGCACGGACCATCCATTGAGGCCGCCGTTGGGCATACACACAACGGCAGCTCAGCATAAAACGCTACTGCCTTGGCGATATCGAGCATCTTGCCGCCGCCAATGCCCACCACCATGTCGCAATACTCGGCATGGGCTTCCTGAGCCATTCCGACAACGGCCTCTTCCGCACACGGACCGTTATAAATCTTAAAGAACGGCTCGCTTAGATCTTCGTCCAGAAATCCATCGACGATCTGCCTGCACAGCCGATCCTCGGTGCCCTGGTCAAACAAGACATAGGCAGCGCAGCCCAACCATGACAAATACCTGCCCTGACGCGAAAGTTCGCCCGGCCCCTGAACATACCGGCCGGGGCCGCCATAAACCATAGGAAGCGCCATACGAGAATCCGCCCTTCATCAAACAACGATTGGTGCAAAGTAACCTGACCCCTTTGCACCATAGCAAAAGGGGCAAAACCATCTGTTGGCTTTGCCCCTTCCTTAGCTTGATTTACTCATCCATGAGATAGTAGTGACCCAGTGCGTCGGCGCCCAGGATGGCGTTAGCGACCATCTCGGGCGTCACCTCAAACGGCATGTTGCACATGGTGTCCTCGGGTGCACAGGCGGCCTCGGCAACGATCATGGCCTGCTCGCGCGTAAACTCGGCAACGCCAAGTTCCTTCATCGTGACCGGCAGACCCAGCTCGATGCAGAAGCCCAAGACCTCCTCGAGCTTCTCGGTCGGAGCATCCTCGAGCACCAGCTGGACGATGGTGCCAAAGGCGACCTTCTCGCCGTGGTACATGCCGTGGCACTCGGGCAGCAGCGTCAGGCCGTTGTGAATGGCGTGCGCGGCAGCAAGGCCGGAACTCTCAAAGCCAATGCCCGAAAGCAGCGTGTTGGCCTCGATGATATGCTCGACGGCAGGCGTGAGCGCACCCTTCTCCAGCGCGACCTTGGCCTTGACGCCATCGGCCATAAGCGTCTCGTAGCAGAGCTTGGCGAGCGCCAGACCGGCCATGCCGCCCTTGCCGCCAGCGCAGGTGCCACCGTCGGCATCATGCGTCGCCTGGGCCTCAAAGTAGGTTGCGAGCGCATCGCCCATACCGGAAACCGTCAGGCGCACCGGACTCGCCGCGATAACCGTCGTATCCATCAGGACAATGTTGGGGTTTGCCTTAAGGAAGAGATATTTATCGAACTGGCCATCGTCGGTGTAGAGCACCGAAAGCGCCGAACACGGGGCATCGGTCGAAGCAATGGTGGGGCAAATGATAACCGGGGACTCCAGGTAATAGGCGACGGCCTTCGCGGTGTCGAGGATCTTGCCGCCACCGACGCCGACGATGATGTCGCAACCGTTGTCGCGAGCGAGCGCAACCAGGCGATCAACCTCGCCCTTGGAGCACTCGCCGTTAAAGTCCTCAAACAGCAGCTCGGCCTTAGCCTCGGCAAAGCCGCCCTCGATCTTGGCACCGACGCGCTTCTTGCCCGAAGGCGTCACGATGACGAGGGCCTTAGCGCCGAGCGGCTCGACATAGGAGCCGAGCTTGGCGAGCTCGTCCGGACCCTGGATGTACTTGCTGGGGCTATTGAAAATTGCAGCCATAACTATCCCATTCTCTAAATAAAAAGAAAGGGGCTCCGTACGGATACGTGCGGAGCCCCTCGTTACGATAACAAGAGTCGATTAGAAATCGATGTCGGTGTCGTAGTAGCAGGCCTTGAGGATCTTCTCGAAGTCGGCAGCCTTGGTCTCACGCGGGTTCTCGGGCGTGCAGGCGTCGGTCTCGGCGTTCGCGGCGATCTCGGGCAGCTTGGCGAGGAACTCCTCCTCGGAAACCATCTGCGGGTTCTCGGCGTCGACCTTCACGCCACCATTTGCGTAATCCTTGATGGACTGCGGGATGTTGAGCTGGTCGTTGAGGTCGCGGATCTTCTGGACGAGCGCAGCGATGAGCTCCTCGTTGGTCTCGCCGGGAAGGTGCAGGATCTCCTTGGCCACATAAGCGTAGCGCTCGGCAGCACGGGGATCCTTGGAGTTCCACTGGATGACCTTGCCCAGGTACATGGCGTTAGCAGCACCGTGGATGATGTGGCCGTTCTCGAAGGCAGCACCGGTCTTGTGAGCCATGGAGTGAACGATGCCCAGCAGGCCCGAGGAGAAGGCGATGCCGGCGATGCACTGAGCCTCATGCATGTGCTGACGGGCCTCATGGTCGCCAGCATAGGACTTGGGCAGCCACTCGACGATCTCGCGGATGCCGTGCAGAGCGTTGGCGTCGGTGAACATAGAGGCGAAGGTGGAAACGTAGGCCTCCATGCAGTGGGTCAGAGCATCCATGCCGGTGTGAGCGCACAGCTTGGCGGGCATGGTGTAGGTGAGCTCGGGGTCGACGATGGCGACATCAGGGGTGATGTTGAAGTCGGCCAGCGGGTACTTGATGCCCTTGGCGTAGTCGGTAATGACGGAGAACGCGGTGACCTCGGTAGCGGTGCCGGAGGTAGAGGAGATGGCGCAGAAATGAGCCTTCTGACGCAGCTCGGGGAAGCTGAACGGCTGGATGATGTTGTCGAAGGACTCCTCGGGATACTCGTAGAAGACCCACATGGCCTTAGCGGCATCGATGGGCGAGCCGCCGCCGATGGCGATAATCCAGTCGGGCTCGAACTCGCGCATGGCCTCGGCGCCCTTCATGACCGTCTCGATGGACGGGTCGGACTCGACGCCCTCGAACAGCTTGACCTCCATGCCGGCCTCTTTGAGGTCGGCCTCAACGTCCTGCAGGAACCCGCCGCGGCGCATAGAGCTGCCGCCAGAAACGATGATGGCCTTCTTGCCCTTGAGGTTCTTCACCTCGTGGCGAGCGCCCTCACCAAAGTACAGATCGCGAGGATTGGTAAAACGTCCCATACTGTGCCTCCTAAACAAGCCCCTCTTAGACTTGTGTATATAACGGAGCACCCGATTGGCTCCGTTAGGACCGTTTTGTGCGTTGCCGGCGATGACAATGCACGATGTCTAAATGTCTAAACGTCTCAACGCTCAGACAAACACTATTTTACCGTTCTGGTTGGTCAGTTATTCACCTAAAGCCGACAATGATGAAACGTTTTTTCTATCCCTGAAGACCCTTGTGGGGCATCCATACCCCCAAGCTGGGCAAACGTTTTATCAAGGTTGACCACATATCCCGGGCAGGACGGTGCCCCTCCAAAATGCACCCCGTTCGCCGCCAAAAATCGACCGTTTGCGGCACCGTGATACCACTCAGTCGTCCAAGATGCCGACATTTGTGCGACATCCGTCTTCGTGGTGCAAAGGTGCATGTCCAAGTGCGGCACCCCCGGTGTGCCACATGCGGGTAAACTAGAACCTTATATAGAGACATTTGAACCCTAACCGCAGCAAAGGAGGCCCCATGGCATTCGACCCCATTCAAGAGGATTGCCATCGCCTCGTTCTTGAGGCCTTGCGCCGCGACAATATCCCGCTCACCGACGGTGCCGCCGTAGAGCGTCTGATGGAGCAATTCACCCGCAACCCCGCGCCACTCATCGTGCACGACCGCGACCGCGCCGGGCATCTGATTGCCAAGGTGGTCGAGGCTGTCGACTACCGCATTCCCTTTATCCCTGACGATGCCCAGGCAGAGCAGGAAGAGGCAGCTGCCGAGAACATGCTTCGCGAGGCGGCCGCACTCGATCCGACCAACTGGGATGCCCAGCGCATGCTGACGGCACTCACCGCCGACTCCAACGAGGACTACGTGCAGTATCTGGTGTCCAAGTGCGACGAGGTGGAGCACGATCTGGCACTCAAGATCGCCTCGGCGCAAGACCCCTACGAGCGCGAGGCCGCAGGCGACCTGACCCGCCGTCCCTACCTGCGCTGGCTTGCCGCCTTAGCATCGCGCGCGCTCATTAGCGGCCGTTACCACATGTCACTGGAGGCAGCGAATCGCAGCTTGGACTTTGCGCCCAACGACCCCGCAGGTGTCCGCCACACCGCAATGCTCGCCATGGCAAAGCTCGAATACCCCGCCGAGGAGCTCAAGCGCTTTCGCTCTGCCCACTCCGTCCCCTATCTCGCCAACACGCCGCTGCGCCGTCGTCCCAAGGATGCAGAACGCGACTTGGACCCGTGGACGCTCATCGCGCTGATGAGCGCTGCCTGGCGCGAGCTGGACTACGAGGGTGCCGAACACTACCTGCGTATCCTTGCGCGCTCGTGCCCGCACGCAGCCGAGGCGCTCTACTTCCAAACCGAGTTTCCCGATGGCGTCTATGCCCGCGTCAACGTGGGCGTGGGCTCCACCGATGAGCTCGTCCTTGCACTCTCCGAGGCGACGCCGGTGCTACAGGAGGGCCTGGGCGCGCCCGATAACGCCAGTTTTGCCGCCTGGGTCGCCACCAACGACATCGTGCGCTCCCAGATCGACGAGCGCATACTGCGTGCGGCCGAGCAGGGCTTACCGTTTAAGGGAGGAGACCTCTAATGGATCCGAGCGTCTACATCCCCGCCTACCTGGAGCGCACCTATCTGGCGTCGCACCCCGAACTCACCGATGCAGCACGCGAGCTTGTCCATAACGACATCAGTGCGAATCCTCACAAGTACGCGCAGTCCGAGCATGCCCAGGCGCTGCTGTCCTATGCCGGTGTTCATCGTCACCTGCTCGACGAGCTCCATTGCATTGAGGACATGGGCAGCGACGAGGAGTTTGAGCAGACGCGCAACCGCCTGTTCGACGATATGCGTGATGAACTGCTCAAGATCGTCCGCATCGATGCGCTGGCCGTCGATGCCCAGCTGCTCGCCATCATTTTGGCGGACACGCCCGTCGACGCCTGCCTGGGCGACCTGATGAAGCTCGAGGCGAGCACGGCCGACTACCTGCAACAGAGCGTGCCCGGGTTTGATATGGAGGCCCCGCACTACTGGGCCAATAATGTTTTGGCCGACGGTGTCACCGCAGCGGACCTTACCGTGAGCGAGCCGGCCCTTATCGGGTGGCTTCACACACTCGAGGCCATCTCGCAGCTGTGCATGGCGAGCGCCCGCTACCGTGCTGCTGCCAACTACGCCCGCCGCGTCCTTAAAGCAGAAGGCTATCCCACTCGGGCCGCCGGCACCGTGCTGCTTGCCCTCGCCCGCTTGGAAGACCAAGACGGCTTTTTTGCCCTGGCCCACCAGCTCGAGGAGCAGATGGGGGCAGACGCACTCGAAAACTCTCCTTGGTACCTGCTCGCCCGCACGATTCTGCTGTTCAAAACAAACAAGATGCGCCCGGCGACGCGCGCGCTGCGCGAGTTCGCTAACCGTTGCGAGGGTGGCGCGTTCTTCTTGCTGAACCCCATGTACCAGACGCCGTATCTTCCCTGCCGACCCGAGCCGCGCGACCCCTGGGACCTTTCGCACCAGGCAGTTTGGGAGGCCGACGGTATTATCTCGGACACTCCCGACTTTGCCCCCTGGGCCAATGCCTGCGAAGACGTGTCGCAGCTTGGCCAGGAATTTGCGCGCCGTTACGGCTTTTAACGGCGCGATCGCCCCGACCATGTCATTCACGTTAGGAACGACTTCATGAACTTCCGCTCATCTCTCGCCTGCACCTCGAGCGATATCGCCCGCTGGGGGCTGCGCTCTATCCTTAAGCGCCAGGGCGGCGTACTCCCCGGCCGCATCGCCATGAAGATCGACCCCGAGTTGCTGAGCGACCTCGCCGGCCTTGTCGACCGCAGCGTGGTGATTACCGGTACTAATGGCAAGACCACCACCTCCAACCTCATCGCTGACGCCGTTGCTGCCAGCGGCGCTACCGTGGTGTGCAACCGTGCCGGCAACAATATGGAGCCTGGTGTGGTGGGTGCTCTGCTCGAGGCCCGCGGCGGCCTTAAGCACACCAGCAGCGGCAAGCGCGTGGGCGTTTTTGAATGCGATGAGCTCTACACCGTGCGCGTCCTGCCCAAGCTCAAGCCGACGTACTTCGTGCTGCTCAACCTGTTCCGCGACCAGCTAGACCGCTACGGCGAGATCGACCATACCCAAGACGTCATCGCCCACGCGTTGGAGCTCTCGCCGACAACGACGCTTATCTATAACGCCGACGATCCGCTGTGTGCCGCGATCGCCGCGCGCGTTCCCAACGCGAGTATTGCCTTTGGCATCGACGGCGCCACGGGCACCGAGTCCGACCGCATTAGCGACTCGCGTTTTTGCTCACAGTGCAACGCGCCGCTGGAATACGACTATGTGCAGTACGGACAGCTCGGAGCCTATCATTGCCCTTCGTGCGGCTGGGGTCGCCCCGCGCTGGTCCGTCGCGTGACGGGCGTTGAGCTCGGCTGCGACGGCTACGGCTTTGACCTGGCCTTTGGACCCGAGGCCAACGCGCCCGCCGTGCACATCGCCACGCGCTACAACGGCCTGTACATGGTCTATAACGTCGCCGCCGCCTTCTTTGCGGCGCACGAGCTGGGCGTGGACGCGGCGCATCTGCAGCCCACGCTTAATGCCTACGTGCCCGCCGGCGGACGCATGGGCCGCTGGGATATTGCCGGCCGCACCGTCGAGGCCAACCTGGCCAAGAATCCCGTGGGCTTCGATCGCCAGATCCAGTCCATTAAAACGGCAGGTGGCAGGCTCTGCGCCTTCTTCCTCAACGATAACGATGCCGACGGCCACGATGTCTCGTGGATCTACGATGTCGACTTCGAGCGCATCGCCGACACGCCGGGTCTTGTCGCCTTTGCCGGAGGCACGCGTGCGCACGACATGCAGGTACGCCTCAAGTACGCCGGCATCGATGCCGCGATTATCTCGGACGTCGCGCAGGCGATTGGCGCCGTGGCAGACGAGGCCGCCGATGACACCTTCTACGCCGTCGCCAACTACACGGCCTTCCCGCCGCTGGTCAAGGAGCTCGACGAGCTGAAGGGCACCACCGCCGACGCTGTTGCCGGGCGCGCCGTAGCCCGTGCCGACGGCAGCGCTCTTCCTGTCGGCATCGCGCCAGTCGAGCTTTCGCGCCCGGTGCGCATCGTCTATCTGTACCCCGATGCCCTCAACCTCTACGGCGACGGCGGCAACGTTATTACGCTTGAGCGCCGCTGCGCCTGGCGTGGCATTCCCGTGCGTGTAGACGAGGTCCGTATGGGCGAAACGCTTGATTTGACCGATGCCGATATCGTCATGATGGGCGGCGGCTCCGACCGCGACCAGCTAGCCGTGGCACACGAGTTGCTCGCCCAAAAAGAAAAGGTCGCGGCCTATGTTGAGGATGGCGGCTCGCTGCTTGCCATCTGTGGCAGCTATCAGCTGCTCGGCCGTTCGTACTATATGGGCGACGATCGCATTGAGGGTCTGGGCGTCATTGCCGCCGAGACTGTGCGCGGCTCCGACCGCCTGATCGGCAACGTCGCCGTCAAGACCGACCTGGCACCCGAGCCCTTTGTGGGATTCGAGAACCACGGCGGCCGCACTCTGCTCGACGCAGATGCCACGCCGCTCGGAACGTCCGTCGTCACGGGTACCGGAAACAACGGCGACGATGGCTTTGAGGGACTGATCTACAAGGGCGTCATCGGCACGTATCTACACGGACCGGCACTACCCAAGAACCCCGAGCTCGCCGACTGGCTCATTACCCACGCCCTCGAGCGCCGCGGCGATGCGCAGGCCACAGCCCTGCTGCCGCTCAAGCCCCTCGACGACACCTACGAGCACACCGCCCACGACGCCGCCATGAAGCTCCTCCCCTAACGCCCCACCACCACAAAGGGGACAGGCACCTTTGTGGTGGTTTTCCAGTTTGCCAACGATATACGCGCCGGCAAAAAAGTCTGCTATACTCTTTCCCGCTGTCCCCATCGTCTAGCGGCCAAGGACGCCACCCTTTCAAGGTGGATATCGCGGGTTCGAATCCCGCTGGGGGCACCATTTGAAATGCAAAGCCCGTTACCCTTGTGGTGACGGGCTTTTTTCTTCTCCAACGCCGGGATTCGAACCCGACAGGGTGCGGAGCTGAGGAAACGCGTAAGCGTTTTCCAGCGCAGCACGCAAGGAGCGGAGCGACGCAGCGAAAGCGGGCGGCGCCAGCCGCACGCGGACATCCCGCTGGGGGCACCACAGAATCTGAGAAGCCCGTTACCAATTCGGTAGCGGGCTTTTTGCTACCCATACGCCGGGATTCGAACCCCGAAGGCATAAAATCTCACTGTCATCCAAGGGCCCGTGGACAAAAAATAGCAAATATGAGTACTGTTACCAATTTAGTAACAGCGATTTCATGCCATCAGAAGGCGATTTGGACACAAGGCGTCCTAACGGCGGAAGAATTGCAGGCGTTTATCAGCTAAGTACTTGGACATATGTTGCGTAACACTGCATATTTTGCAAAAAGATAATGCTACAGGACTTGTGACAGTACTCATATTTGACGTTTTTTGCCCACGACCCCTTATTGCGTGGGCGAATCAGTTGCAAAGCGGGATCCAAAGCGTCCTTCGCAAACAAAAAGCCGGGGCCCACGCGATGCAGACCCCGGCTCAATACCGTGACGATATGTCAGTTACGCTCTACACGTAGAACAGGATGTCGTCGTAGGTCGGGACCGGCCAGTAGTCGGCAGCCACGATCTCCTCCATGGCGTCCACGGCAGCACGCAGCGTATCCATAGCGGGAACGACCTCGTGCGCATACACGTTGGCCTGCTCCTGGCCATCGAGGGCCTCGGCCTTCTGATGCACGGCGTCGAGAGCCTTGATGGAGTCGTTGATGGCGGTGATGCCATTGCAGAGCTTGTTGAGCGTGTTCTGCTCGCACTGCATGGCGGCCTCAGCACCGGCGGCACGAATAGTCTCAAGGCCCTTAGCGACCTTGGTGGCATAGGCGGTAATGACCGGACGATAGGTACGGCGTGCCTCGCGAACCATCGTGGTAGCCTCGATGTTCATGAGCTTGTTGTACTTCTCGAGCTTGCAGTCATAGCGGCACTGAGCCTCGGCCTTGGTCAGGACGCCCGTCTCCTCAAAGAGCGCGATAGCCTTATCGGAAACAAAGGCGGGAAGAGCGTCGGCCGTGGTCTTGTTGTTGGCAAGGCCGCGCTTCTCGGCCTCGATGGGCCACTCGTCGGAGTAACCGTCGCCGGAGAACAGGATGCGCTGGTGATCGGTCAGCACCTTCTTGCAGTACTCGAGCGCGGCGTCCTGGAACTTATCCTCGGGCGTACCCTCGAGTGCGTCGGCGAAGGACTTGAGCGACTTGGCCACGGCGGCATCGAGCACCAGGTTGGAGTCGGAGACGTTCTGCTCGGAGCCGCAGGCACGGAACTCGAACTTGTTGCCGGTGAAGGCGAACGGGGAGGTGCGGTTGCGGTCGGTGTTGTCCTGCATCAGCTTGGGCAGGGTATCGGCGCCCAGATCGAGCACGCCGCGCGTGGCATGGACGGAAGCCTTGCCATCGATGATCTTCTCGACGACCTCGGTAAGCTGGTCGCCCAGGAAGATGGACATAATCGCCGGAGGAGCCTCGTTGGCGCCCAGACGATGATCGTTGCCGGCCGAGGCAACGGAAGCACGCAGGAGCTCCTGATAGTTATCGACGGCCTCGATCACCGCGGTGAGGAAGACGATGAACTGCAGGTTGTCGAGCGGGGTGTCGCCCGGGTCGAGCAGGTTCTCGGACTCGGTGCCAAGCGACCAGTTGTTGTGCTTGCCCGAACCGTTGATGCCCTCAAAGGGCTTCTCGTGCAGCAGGCAGACCAAGTCGTGGCGGGAGGCGATGAGCTTCATCTTCTCCATCATGACCAGATTCTGGTCGATGGCCTCGTTGACCTCGCCGTAGACAGGGGCGAGCTCATGCTGGCAGGGAGCGACCTCGTTGTGCTTGGTCTTGGCAGGAATGCCAAGCGCCCACAGTTCATCGTCCAGGTCCTTCATATAGGACGAGACAGTGGGGCGGATAGCGCCAAAGTAGTGCTCCTCGAGCTCCTGCCCCTTGCAGGGAGCAGCGCCAAAGAGGGTGCGACCGGTGATGACCAGGTCCCTGCGCTTGCGGTAAGCGTCCTTCTTGATCAGGAAGTACTCCTGCTCATCGCCCACGGAAGGAACGACCTTCTTGGGGGTCTTGCCAAACAGCGCCAAAACGCGCTTGGACTCACGCGAGAGCGCGGTCATGGAGCGCAGCAGCGGGGTCTTCTTGTCCAGGGCCTCGCCCGTGTAGGAGCAGAAAGCCGTGGGGATGCATAGGACATCGTCCTTAATGAATGCGGGGCTGGTGGGATCCCAAGCGGTGTAGCCACGGGCCTCGAAGGTGGCGCGCAGGCCGCCGTTGGGGAAGCTGGAGGCATCGGGCTCGCCCTGGATGAGGTTCTTGCCCGTAAACTTGGTAATGGCGGTGCCGTCGTGGTTGGGCTCGAGGAAGCTGTCGTGCTTCTCGGAAGTAATGCCCGAAAGCGGCTGGAACCAGTGCGCGTAGTGCGTCGCGCCCTTGGAGATGGCCCAGACCTTCATGGCGTGGGCAACGGCGTTGGCCACATCCAGGTCGAGCGGCTCACCGTCCTCGAGGGTTGCAGCAAGGCGCTTCCAAATGTCCTTGGGGAGGTAGTCCTTCATGACTTCCTCAGAGAACACCATGGTCCCGAAGCGGTCAGTAAGTTCGGCCATACGGAACTCCCTTCGTATCGGCACCGCGTGAGAAGCGGTGTTGATTACTAACGAACGAGTCATAGATTAGGCTCGTCGTGTTTCCGCAACATTACCGTTATGTTGCTGTCACGAAACCAATCAATGAGGTTACCGCATCGCGGCGGCGTTGCCGCCCTCAACAGCCAATCAACTGTATAAATTGCAGACCTCTCCCCATGGTTTAAGGGTAGTCAATTTGGGATGGGGCTCTATTAACTGGTATTTCGCATCAGATACCAGTCTTTATAGCCCCGTCCCAAATTTACTGTCCCGTTATAGGCAATGCCGATAGCAAGGCATCTTTGATTGGTATCCCTAAATCGCGAGTAAAACTCCACCGTGGCACAGCGGTGCTGTAGAATCCTTACAACACATCGCACTAAATATCTAAAGGAGCACGATATGCGCGTCGACGAGGTTTTTAAGCAGGCAGCGTCCCAGAACACCACGCCCGTTTCGTTTGAGATGTTCCCGCCCAAGGGCGAGCTCACCCTCGATACGGCTCGCGAGGTGGCAGGCAGCCTGTGCAAGCTTTCGCCGAGCTTTGTCTCGGTCACCTGCTCGGCAGGCGGCTCGGGCAACGGTGCCACCACCGCCCCCATCGCGCATATGATTTCGAGCGAATTCGATACGCCCTCGGTGGCGCACCTCACCTGTGTGGGCCGCACGCATGCCGATATCGCCGCCAAGATCGACGAGTACCGCACCGCCGGCGTGGAAAACATCCTGGCCCTGCGCGGCGACCTGCCCGCCGGCGCGACCGAGGACGACAAGCCCGCCTCCGATTACGCCTATGCTCGCGACCTCATCCCCGAGCTCGTCGACGCCGGCTTTTGCGTGGGCGCCGCAGCCTACCCCGAGGGCCACATCGCCTGCGAGGACCTCAACCTCTCGGTCGAATACCTCAAGCAGAAGCAGGACGCCGGCGCAAGCTTCTTTGTGACGCAGCTCTTCTTTGATAATGAGTGCTTCTACCGCTTCCGCGAGCTTGCCGATAAGGCGGGCATCACGGTACCCATCACCGCGGGCATCATGCCGTTTATGGGCAAGTCCCAGATTAGCCGCATGGTCTTTATGTGCGGCGCGTCGCTGCCCTCCCCCGTCATCAAGATTCTCGCCAAGTACGAGAACGACCCCGAGAGCCTGCAGGCTGCCGGTGTAGATTATGCCGCCCGCCAGCTGTGCGACCTCAAGGAGCACGGCGCCGACGGCCTGCACCTGTACACTATGAACCGTCCTGCAATCGCCGCGACCATTATGGAGCGCCTGGGGTAATGGAAAAACCGCACATCGATACAACCGTTGTCGAAGTGCCGGCCGACCTTGCGTCGCCGGCGCTTTACCGTGTCGATGCTGCGCACCACCCCCGTGTCGATCGTGCCGAAATGCTGCGGTATCTGGGCTACGGCGGTCAGCAGATTGAGCCTGAGCTTGAGCAACGTATTGAGCTTGTGGTAGAGCGCCTGGAGCTAGACATTGAGCCCCGTGGCGTGCGCCGCGTATTTGCCATCGATGCCACAGGCGTCGACGAGCAGGGCGAGCCTTGCATTCGTCTGGTGGGCACCAGTGTTGAGCTGCGGGGTCGCGATATCTACCGCCATCTTAAGGACGCCCGCATGGCAGCGCTCATGGCCTGCACCCTCGGCATGGCCGCCGAGCGCCGTCTGCGGACCACCGGAGCTCAGCAGCCCCTGGAGGGCGCCGTGCTCGACGCCGCGTGCTCGGCATATGTTGAGGCCGCCGTTGAGCAGATGGACCAGCAGGTCAAGGCGGACGCTGCCGCACACGGACTCGCCGGCAACTGGCGCTTTAGCCCCGGATACGGCGACTGCCCGCTTTCGGCTCAGCGCTCAATCGTGGATGTACTCAACGCCACACGCCTCATTGGACTCACCGTCACACCCACCAGCCTGCTCATGCCCACCAAGAGTGTGACCGCGGTGATCGGCCTGTTCGACGGCGATGTCCACGACGCCCAGACCCGCCCCACCTGCAATATCTGCCGCATGCGCGAGCACTGCCGCTTCCGCGCCGCCCACACCACCTGCTATTCCAGCCATTAGGAGCCGCCGATGTTTACTCCGCTTATCACTCATGATTCTGACGGCGCTGCGTTGGCGGCGCCTGTCAATGCCGCGCGCCTCAACGGCGCCACGTACAAGACGCGCACGATCGACGACCTGTGCATCAAGGACGATCGCCTGCGTGCCGCCATCGAAGGCACCGGGCATCTGCTGTTTGACGGCGGCATGGGCACCATGCTGCAGGCCGCCGGTATGAAGGCCGGCGCCCTGCCCGAGCTCCTCAACTTTGAGGAGCCCGAGGTCATCACCGGCATCCAGCGCCAGTACGTCGAGGCCGGCTGTGACGTGATCACCGCCAACACCTTTGGCGCGAACGCCCACAAACTCGACGGCGCCGCCACCGTGGCCGATATCTTTGCCGCGGCCGTCACCTGCGCCCGTGAGGCCGGCGCCCGCTACGTCGCCGGCGACATCGGCCCCATCGGCGCCCTACTGCGCCCCCTGGGCACCCTCAGCTTTGACGAGGCCTACGACCTCTTTGCCGAGGAGGTGCGTGCCGGCGTCGCTGCGGGCGTCGACCTCTTTATTATCGAGACCATGACCGACCTGGCCGAGATCAAGGCCGCCGTCCTCGCCTGCCGCGAGAACTCCGACCTGCCCGTCTTTGCCACCATGACTTTTGAGGAAGACGGCCGCACCTTCTTGGGCACAAGCCCCGAGGTCGCCGCCATCACCCTCGACGCCATCGGCGCCGATGTCCTGGGCATCAACTGCAGCCAGGGCCCGGCCGAGCTCCGCGGACTCGCCGCGCGCATGCTCACCGTCACCAACAAGCCCGTCATGGTGCAGGCAAATGCGGGACTACCCCGCGTGGACGACAACGGCAACACCGTCTTTGACATCCAGGCACCCGAATACGCCGAGGCCGTCGCCGGCATAATCGAGGACGGCGTGAGCGTCGTCGGCGGCTGTTGCGGCACCACGCCCGCGCACATGGCGGCACTTCGCACCCTCATCGACAACCACACGCCCAGTGTGCGTCACCGCAAGCCCAGCATGTCGGTCACGAGCGCCCAGACGGTCGTAGACCTTCCCTGCGATGGCCACAAGATCGCCGTCATCGGCGAGCGCATCAACCCCACCGGCAAAAAGCGCCTGCAGCAGGCCCTGCGCGATGGCGACCTAGATTACGTCGTGAGCCAGGGCATCAGCCAGCAGGAGCAGGGCGCCGACATCCTGGATGTCAACGTGGGCCTGCCCGAGATCGACGAGGTCAAGATCATCCAGCAGGCAACCGAGCAGCTCCAGGGCTCCACGCTCCTGCCGCTACAGATCGACTCCACCGACCCCGCCGCCGTCGAGGCGGCCGTGCGCCGCTACGCCGGCAAACCCATCATCAACTCGGTTAACGGCAAGCAGCAGATCATGGACGAGATCTTCCCGCTGGTCGCCCACTATGGCACCAACGTCGTCGGCCTCACGCTCGACGAAGGCGGCATCCCCGATACCGCCGAGGCCCGCTTTGCCATCGCCGAGCGCATCGTGGCCGAGGCCGCCCGCTACGGCATCGGCCCGGACCGCATCCTCATCGACTGCCTGGTCATGACCGCCTCGACCAACCAGCGTCAGGCCGAGCAGATTCTGCGCGCCATGTCGCTGTGCAAGGAGCGCCTGGGCGTCAAGTGTGCGCTCGGCGTGTCGAACATCAGCTTTGGCCTGCCTGCCCGCCCGCTGCTGGGCTCGGTCTTTTTGGCCGCCGCGTTTGGCGCAGGTCTGGACGCCCCTATCATGAACCCGGGCTCCAAGCGCTTTATGGACACCGTCTACAGCTATCGCGTGCTGAGCGTCGAGGATGAGGGCTCGACCGGATACATCGAGCGCTACGCCGGCTGGACCGATCCGTATAAGATCGCCGCGAACCCGGCGGCCGCTCAGGCAGCAACGAGCGATGCCGCGCCTGCCGCGGGCACCACCGCCAGCGCCGACGACGACCCCATCCGCCACATGGTCGTCTCGGGCCGCAAGGGCGAAATCGCGGCCGAGACCGAGCGCCTGCTGGCCGACCACGACGCTATGGACCTCATCAACAACCACTTTATCCCAGCCCTCGACGAGGTTGGCGTCCTCTTTGACCAGGGCAAGTTCTTCTTGCCGCAGCTCATGGCCTCGGCAGAAGCCGCGCGCGTGGGCTTCGATACCATCAAGCGTCTGATGCCCGCCGGCGAGATTGCCGACAAGGGCAAGATCTGCGTGGCCACCGTCAAGGGCGACATCCACGATATCGGTAAGAACATCGTCAAGATGCTGCTCGATAACTACGGCTACACCGTCTTTGACCTGGGCCGCGATGTCGATCCGCAGGAGGTGCTCAAGACCGTCAAGGAGCGCGACATTAAGCTCGTCGGCCTCTCGGCGCTTATGACCACCACGGTCGTCGCCATGGAGGAGACCATCAAGCTGCTCCATTCGGAAGTCCCGGGCGTCAAGATCATCGTGGGCGGCGCCGTACTCACCCCCGAATACGCCAAGCAGATCGGCGCGGACTACTACGCCAAGGACGCCGCCGAGAGCGCGCGCATCGCCGAAGAGGTCTTTGGCCGGTAACACAACGGAAACAACCCCGCACCAAAACGTGCCGCATGTGCCACTTGGCGCGTGCGGCACGTTAGAATAAAGGGGACTATGCTCGTTTTGGCAGATAGGAGCGCAAGGATGGCGATCACGCCTGCAGAAATCGCGGAAACCCGCGGCATGGTTGAGGAGCAGAACCTCGACATCAGGACCATCACCATGGGTGTTTCGCTCATGGGTTGCGGTGACGAGAACCTCGACCGCATGTGCACGAAGATCTACGACCACGTGACGCATACGGCTGAGCACTTGGTCGAGACCGCCGAGAACCTCGAGCGCGAGTACGGTATCCCCATCGTCAACAAGCGCGTTTCCGTCACCCCGGTGGCGCAGATCGCCGCTTGCTGCAAGGATGAAGACCTCACCCCCATCGCGCATGCCCTCGACCGTGCGGCCGAGACTCTCGGCATCGACTACCTGGGCGGTTTCTCCGCGCTTGTCCAGAAGGGCATCGGCGACGCCGACCGCCGCGTTATCCAGTCCATTCCGCAGGCGCTCGCCACCACGAGCCGCGTCTGCTCCAGCGTCAACGTCGCCAGCCTGCGCGCCGGCATCAACATGGACGCCGTGCTCATGGCCGCGCAGACCATCATCGATGCCGCCAAGCTCACGGCCGACCAGGACTCCGTCGGCGCCTCTAAGTTTGTCTGCTTTGCCAATATGGTCGAGGACTCCCCGTTTATGGCGGGCGCCGTCCACGGCGGTGGCGAGGCCGACGCCGTCATCAACGTTGGTGTCTCGGGCCCCGGCGTTATGGCTGCTGCCCTGGAGACGCTCCCCGACTCCGCCTCGATGATGGAGGTCGCCGAGAAGATCAAGCAGACCGCCTTTAAGATCACCCGTGCCGGCGAGCTCATGAGCCGCGAGGCCGCCCGCCGCCTGGGTGTCGAGAAGGGCATCGTCGACCTGTCGCTGGCACCTACGCCTGCCATTGGCGACTCCGTTGCCCGCATCCTCGAGATCATCGGCGTGGGCACTTGCGGTGGCCCGGGCACGACCTGCGCGCTCGCTATGCTCAACGATGCCGTCAAGAAGGGTGGCGTCATGGCCAGCTCCAGCGTCGGTGGCCTCTCCGGCGCCTTTATCCCCGTGTCCGAGGACGCCGGCATGATCGCCGCCGTCGAGGCCGGCGCGCTTTCGCTCGAGAAGCTCGAGGCCATGACCTGCGTGTGCTCCGTTGGCCTGGACATGATCGCCATCCCCGGCGACACCCCGGTCGAGACCATCGCCGGCATCATCGCCGACGAGATGGCCATCGGCGTCATCAACAACAAGACCACGGCCGTCCGCGTGATTCCCGCCATCGGCAAGGGCGTGGGCGACTGCGTCGAGTACGGCGGTCTGTTTGGCCGTGCGCCCATCATGCCGGTGAACCCCAACGCCGGCACCGTACTTGCCCACCGCGGTGGACGCTTCCCGGCACCGCTGAACTCGCTGAAGAACTAGCTGAGGGGTTCGGGCGAGGAGCCCCGGGGAGGGCAAATATATAAGGTCGCCTGCTCGGACAGTCCTGACTCGCACGGAGAGCACATTAAGTGCTCTCCGGCTCGTGCGGAACTCGCGATCGACCTTATATATTTGCCCTCCCCGGGGCTCCCGCACATCGGGACCTCGGTTGGGTTCTGTCCCGTGTGGCAGTCGCTTCGCTTCTGCCCATCCTGGCTGATGCGGTGGTTTGGCGTTGGAACGGTTCTTTCTGATATATGCTGGTTGCGGCTCTTCTTTTGGGAGGAGTCGCTTTTTTGTTGTGAGGGGGATGGCCCGTGGTTGATGGGGAGAATCGTTCTGAGCTGCTTTCTGCTGATTGGAATGATGAATGGATGCGTTTGCAGGCTGCTCGGCATCGGGCTGATGACTCTTTTGAGTGGGACAAAAGGGCTCGGCATTTTCGGCCGCTTGAGACTGCTCCGTATGCTCGGGATTTTATGAAGCTCTTGGCGCTCCAGCCTGGTGAGTCGGTGCTTGATATGGGGTGTGGGGCTGGATCGATTGCTATTCCGCTTGCGCAGGCCGGGCACCCTGTGATTGCGGCTGACTTCTCTCCTGCTATGCTTGGCACGCTTGATGCCGGTATTGAGTATTACGGGCTCGAAGGCCGTATTACGCCGCTAGAGCTTGCTTGGGATGATGATTGGGATCTGGTGGGGCCGGTTGCCAAGGCTGTGGATGTTGCCTTTGCCAGTCGCTCGGTTACTACGACCAACCTAAAAGGTGCACTTGCCAAGCTTGACCGTACGGCTCGTCGGCGTTGTGCTGTCACGATGGTCGCTAACTCTAGCCCACGCTATGACTTGCATCTGATGAACGCCATCGGTGCCTCGGTTACCTGCAGTAATGGCTTTGTGTATGCCTTTAATATCCTTGTTCAGATGGGTGCCCTGCCGCAGGTTACGTACTTTGAATCGCCTCGTCGCGATACCTTCGATAGCCTTGAGGCAGGCGTGGCGGACTTTTCCCGCATGCTCGAGCATGGTAACGAGGATAAGGTCGACCGTCTACGCAATTACATTGCCCAGCATATGATTGAGAACCCCCATGCTGGCGAGCCGGGGTCTAAGGGCGTGCCGCAGGGACGCTTTATGCTCGACCATATCCGCAAGGTTCGCTGGGCGTTTATTGCCTGGGAGCCGGTCTCCGCGAGTCGTCCGTAGCTCATCTATAAACCGTCTGCAGCCCGCACCGGTCACTCACTCGGCATCCGCATTCTTTTTGAACTGGGCAAACACGCCCCACACCGCGCCGTTCCTGCGCTATCGTGGGACAGCTCACGTAGATTAAGGCCCCGTCGCGGGGCGCCCCATACATAGAAAGCGAGAACCCATGACACTGACAGGAGCCCAGGTCAAGCAGCTTCGCAGCATGGCCCATCACCTCAACCCCGCCATCATCATCGGTAAGTCCGATGTCAACGAGGGCACCGTCGAGCAGACGGTCGCCTACCTGGAGAAGCACGAGCTCGTTAAGTGCTCCGTGCTCGATGGCTCCAGTCTTTCTGCCCGCGAGGCAGCCGAGGAGCTCGCCGAGCGCTCCCACGCCGAGGTCGTCCAGGTTATCGGCCGCAAGTTCTCGCTGTATCGCGAGTCCTCGCGCAAGGACATCGAGAAGATCAAGCTCGTCTAAGAGTCAACGATTCGGTGCGCCAGCACATAGCAAGCCTACGGGCGTCCGAGCAATTCGGACGCCCGTTTTTTATCGCTCGACCAGCACGCGGTTAAGCCTGCCCTCCACCAAGCGCTCGTATAGCCGCCGCGTCTCGGGCTCGGGTACGCCATTGACCTGTTCCCTTAGGTGGTGCATATGCCCACTGTACAGCTCGACGATATCGCGCCGCCGCCCCGCCGCGCCGTAGACGCGCATAGCGCAACGCACCATGTCCTCGCGCGCCGTCTCTTGGCGCAGCCCCGACTCCACTAGCCATACCGCCGACTGCAGGTCGTTTTCTTCTAGGGCGGCATTCGCACCCCGAATCATGCAGTCGATATACTTCGATTCCATAATGCGCCGCATACGTAAAAAGTAGGTGGGATTACAGCCATTGGGAACATACAGCGGACCGGCATAGAGTTGCTCGATCTTAAGGCACAGCTCGACCAGATGGGGTCCGCGCGCACCCGTGCGATTTCCCAACACCTCGCGACTAATCTGATCGAATAGCCTCACATCGGTCTTGACGTAATCGCCGTTGAGCCCAATGCATTCATTTTGGATGAGCACGCACGACTTACCGTCCGGCGTCGGCCCCAAGGCCGATCGCAGGCGCGATATCGTCGAGTACAGGTTATTGCGGGCGCTATTGAACTCGGCATGGGGCCATAGCTCCATGGCCAACGTCTCGCGATCGACCAGCGCATCCATGCCCAGCGCAAGCCGCTCGGCAAGTGTCGCCGCTTTCTTGCGGCGCCACATCTTGTCCGTGATGGGAAACCCGTCGCGCTCGGCGCGAAACGCCCCAAACATGCGAATCTCGATATGATCGATAGTATCGACGGCTTCGACCTCGCCGGCCTGAAACAGGCGCTCACCCTCCCCTTCCAAGTCGTCACGCAGAGAATACCGCGATAGTTCGCGCACGGGGAGTTTCTTACGAATTCTGGCCGCCGGCTCGCCCAAACAATGCATGGCAAGGCGGGCAAAGAGCCGATACGATGGGTCCAAAATACCTGCACGATTCATGGACATCCAGGCTGCAAGATCGCTATCTCGCCCCGCGCAAGCCAAATGCAGCGCCACCATCCAGGCCTCCGCACCGCCAACCTGCGTCTGGCTTATATCGAGCAGCTCCGCCTCCTCGCGCACCGAAACCATCGAGGTGTTACGCAGATACGCAGCACGCTCCAGCAACAACGCGTTGTCGCGCATGTACGCAATTGGCTCCTCAGCCAGTTTGAGTACCTGGACCGCGCGGAACTTCGCATTGACCGGCCGACCTTCTGCCAGCGATTGCCAGCCTTCTAGCAGCAGGCCAAACAGCTGAATCTGGTTGTCGCGTATACGTACGGCAAAGCGATCGAGCTCGTTGAACGCCGCATCGTCGGTTACCGGCAAGCCGGAAAGGAGCCGGCGTGCCGCCAGCACCATGCGTATCCAGATAGCCGGCGCCTTAAGCCCACGTACATCGAGCGCGTCCCGTACCAGCGCCATCTCGTCGTCGCGCTCGTCGATCCCCGCAAACGACCCATCGAAGAGCTCTACCAGCATGCTATCGGCCCGTATAAAAGTCCCCGCGATATCGAGCTCACAGTCATATGCTTTGCGCGTTTTGAGCTGTTGCAGAGCGCCGCCGTCATCTCCCCGCTCAGCCAACCAGTGCTTCACCCCGATATGTGCAAAGAGCATGTCGAGCGCCGTG
Organism: uncultured Collinsella sp.; assembly: GCA_934654515.1. Lineage (GTDB taxonomy): Bacteria > Actinomycetota > Coriobacteriia > Coriobacteriales > Coriobacteriaceae > Collinsella. The sequence goes on from CAKUGA010000010.1 coordinate 29,202, forward strand.
TGTTCCGTCTCGATTTCCGGCACAGCAAGGTTCATGGGAAGCCCAAGCCCGTTGTCCCCATAGCAAACTGCCGTAAGCGCCTGGGCGACCTTCCACGAAACGGGATCTATTTCGCAGGCTGCCTGATCGCCCGCATGCTCGATAAGCGATGCCATACAGCGGGCGAGCTTTGTGTTGGACACGCTGACCGCCGCCAAATAGACGCCGAGCGCCTCGGCGGGCGTTGGCTCTGGGGCGGGGCCGTCGGCATCGATCGTACCCAGCGCCGCCCGGCAGACATCGGCACCGTGCCCCGTCAGAACAAGATCGACCCCATACTGCCCGGCAAGTTCGAGAACCACGCTACGGTCCAGAAAGGCGTCGGCCAGGTCCATCGCCGCATCACATCGGCCTGCCTTGAGCAAAATTCGAGCTGCCCGCGGAACAAGCTCGGGACGGATCTCGGCCACCAACTTTCGCAGGCGAAGCCGTCCGTTATTCTCGGCACCCAGGCACGTAAAGCTCCGGTCGGCGGGATCCAAGCCAAAGATCGGGTAATCGCGTACAAGGTAGGACTGGTCGATCATCGACAGCCTCACCCCGCAAGCCTCGAGTTCTGCAATATTGCCCTCGCCCATCAAGATCATGAGACAGGCAACGCAGAACAGCGCATTATTATCGAGCGAAGCAAGATCGACAAGCGCCGCACCATAAACATTGACAATCTCGTTTTCGAGCAGACCGGCAACATCGCCCTGGCCATACAGGCCCGTCTGCAAAGCCGAAACAAGCTCGGGCACACCCTGCGTGAGCTGGTAAAAGTCGAGCGATGTGCTAATCGAAAACGCCGATGCCCAAGCCGAATACTCATAGGCGTGCACCTTGAGCATTTGCGCATTGATCTTAACCGAGTCGCCCAGCCCATGAATCAACTGACGGTTTGAAGGGCGGCAGGAGATAAGAACCCCCACCCCCATAGCCCGCAAGCTGCGAATCCTGTCAATCAGATCTTCGGTATCGCACTGATCGAGATTTGGCACATTATCGATCGCGACAAGGGAATGTGGCTTGTCTTTGAGCTCTTCGGTAACCACCTCGAGCTGCATAAACACCTCACGCCCAATAGCTCGATCTGCCTCGATAATCCGAACGGGGCCTCGCGTCGGATCGCTTTTAACCTCTTGAGTGTACTGCAGCAGCACTGAGGTTTTCCCAAAGCCGTCGGGCGCGTAGAGAACCACGATGCCGGCTTTTCGACCCTTGGCGATAAGCTCATTCAGCAGACGCTCGCGTCGCACCATATAGCCTCCGCCCAGCGGCATCAGCTCGAGGTCGTCTATACTATCCAAATCGTTTACCATGCCCGCTCCTCTACTCGACCGTATGGACACCGTAACCGCAAGACCATACAAGCCGCACCATGAATAGAGCGGCTTTGTGTTTTAGATTGTCTTTCGGTACGCAAGCGGCAAGTTTTAGTACAGCGAGGGCCGATTGTTATTAATCCCCCGACTAATCGGTCTTTGAGCAGGTAAATGTGCTTGTCGGCTTGTCCCATCCCAGTGGCAGTGTAACTCAAATAAACACGGTTCAGCTATGTCATTCAACTCGCCTAGCACCCGCTACCGTCTGCGACCTTTTAGTGGCATTTTTGCATAGAATCTGGTATGGAATGAATCAAGCTGTTGGGCATCCGGCATCCGTCAAGCTTGCGGCAAGATTTTGGTCATGCATACGACAAAGACAGCAAAAAGGCCTCCGCAAAACGGAGGCCTTCGGCAAAGCTATGTCGAGATGACGGGCTCGCGCTACTCGCAGAGCGAAAGGGCGGCCTCGTCAGCGACCACGACGCAGTTGGTGTGCAGCTGCAGGATCGAAGCCGGGCACTCGGGCGTAACCGGGCCATAGCACATGTCATGCACGGCCTGAGCCTTGGCCTCGCCGTTGGCGACGACCAGGATCATGCGGGCATACATGATGGTCTGGGTGCCCATGGTGTAGGCCTGACGGGGCACGTCGTCGATGCTGTCGAACAGGCGGCTGTTGGCCTGGATGGTGCTCTCGGTAAGGTCGACGCAGTGCGTGCCCTTGGAGAAGTGGTCATCGGGCTCGTTAAAGCCGATGTGACCGTTGTTGCCAATGCCGAGCAGCTGCAGATCGGGGTAGCCGGCGGCAGCGACGATTTTGTCGTACTCGGAGCAGGCAGCGGCGGCGTCGGAGTTAGAGCCGTCGGGCACATGCGTGTTGTTGAGGTCGATGTTAATGTGATCGAAGAAGTTCTCACGCATGAAGTAGTGATAGCTCTGGGGATCGTCGTGCGAAAGGCCACGATATTCGTCCAGGTTGTAGGTGCTGACCTCGGCAAAGTCGACGTCGCCCTTCTCGTACCAAGCGGCGAGCTGCTTGTAGGCGCCAATCGGGGTGGAGCCGGTGGCAAGACCCAGCACGCAATCGGGCTTGAGGATGACCTGGGCCGAGATGATATTGGCGGCCTTACGGCTCATATCCTCGTAGTCTTTAGCTTTAATGATCTTCATTACGCGTCCTTTCTCGTACAAGAGAGGCAAGGCTCCCCTTACAAGCACTTGCCCGCGGCCCGCGTCGGCCGCAACCAACGTGTGCGGCCACCAGGGCGAGGTCGCGTAATGTATGTGTCTCGTGTCTAGCCGCGTCGAGGCCCCTGCCCGTCCACGGTGACCCGAAGCCTTTTAGCTTCGGACAAATCCCATCTTGCCACGGAGGGCGTCCTCTTTCAAGGGCGCCCTCCGTAAACGTGTTTGAATTGTAGGCTAATGGCCACGTGCACTTGTTAGCGCTCGCGAGCAACGATGAGCTGGTCCATCTCTTCGACATGCACGCCAACGGAGCCCTTGATGCTCGAGAACTCAACGGAGTTGCACACCAAGATGGGAACCGTCACATCGTAGCCCTCGGCAGCAATTGCCTCGCGATCGAACTCAATGAGTACATCGCCCTTGTGGACGATGTCACCCACTTGCGCATGAACGGTAAAGTGCTTGCCCTCGAGCTGAACAGTGTCCAAACCAACGTGGATGAGCACGTCCAAGCCATCGACCGTGTTAAGCGCAACGGCGTGCCCCGTGGGAAAAATGGCCTCGACCTTGGCGTCTGCCGGCGCAATCACACGCGTGCCAGTAGGCTGAATCGCCACGCCCTGGCCCAAAAGGCCGGTGGCAAATGTCTGATCATTGACCTCGGACAACGGAATAACGTCGCCCGAGATGGGAGCATCCAGCGTAAGGACTCGACCACGCATACCAAAAGACCTTAGGACTTTAGTGAACATGCTCCCCCTCGGACATACCAATCAATCAAAATAGTTTTAACAGTTTACCACTTGGCACCCGTTTTTGACCATTAGGGAAGTTCGCGCTTGACAACCTCGACGATGTCGTCAACAACGCGCTGGGTCAGCTCGTGCGTCTCGGCCTCAGCCATCACGCGGACCAGCGGCTCGGTACCGCTCGGGCGCACCAGAATGCGGCCGCGGCCGTCAAGCTCCTTCTCGGCAGCAGCGACGGCGTCCCAAATGGGCTGGCAATCGTCCAGGCCGGCCTTGTTGTCCGAATGCACGTTGACGAGCACCTGCGGGTACTTCTTCATGATGCCGGCAAGATCGGTAAGCGTGCGGCCAGTGCGCTTGAGCACGGCCAGCAGCTGCAGAGCCGTCACCAGGCCGTCACCGGTGGTGTTGTGCTCCAGGAAGATGATGTGGCCGGACTGCTCGCCGCCGATGACGGCGCCGTCCGCGAGCATACGCTCCAGAACGTAGCGGTCGCCCACGGCGGTCTGAACCATTTCGAAGCCCTGCTCCTTCATAGCGATGGAGAAGCCCAGGTTGCACATGACGGTCGAGACGATCTCGGAGTTGGCGAGCTTGCCGCGAGCGGCCAGGTCGGAACCGCAGATAGCCAGGATGTAGTCACCGTCGATCTCATTGCCCTCGCTGTCCACGAACAGCACGCGATCGGCGTCGCCGTCGTGAGCCAGGCCGATATCGGCATGAGTGCGCAGCACGAGCTCGCGCAGGGGCTCAAGGTGAGTGGAGCCACACTCAACGTTAATGTCGGTGCCACAGTAATCGGTGTTGATGGCATGGACCGTGGCACCCAGGCGCTGCAGCGCGGCGGGCGTAGTCTGGCAGGAAGCACCGTGACCGCAGTCGACGGCAACGACCAGGCCATCGAGCCTCAGGCCATCAAGCGTATCGATGGCGTGGTCGACGTATGCCTTGCGGGCGTCCTTCATCTTGATGATGTGGCCCACGCCGGCACCGGTCGGCAGCGTGTCGGCAGCCATGGCCTCCTCAGACATGACCCAGGCGCTGATCTCTTCCTCGACCGCGTCGGGAAGCTTCATGCCCTTACGGCTAAAGAACTTGATGCCGTTGAACTCCGGCGGATTATGCGAAGCAGAGATGACGATGCCGCCGTCGAGCTCGTTCTGAACGGTGAGCAGCGCCACGGCAGGCGTGGGGATGACGCCGCAGCAGTGCGGACGGCCGCCCTCGGCCATGATGCCGGCGGTCAGAGCGCTCTCGAGCATGGTGCCCGAAAGACGCGTGTCGCGGCCGACGCAGATATCCGGACCAAGGAACTTGGTCGCCGCGCGGCCCAGGCGAAACGCGAGGTCGCACGAGAGGTCGGCATTGGCGACGCCACGGACGCCGTCGGTACCGAAGATGTTCTGGGGCATAGGATCGCTCCTTCCCTAGCAGGCGATATGCAACCGCCCACCCTAGTCGAAAAAGAAAAGCGGGACCCGCCGAGGAATCGGCAGGCCCCGCTTGTACATTGTATCTCGTAAGGAGATAAAACCTTAGCGCTTGGAGAACTGGGGAGCGCGGCGGGCCTTCTTGAGGCCGTACTTCTTGCGCTCGACCACGCGAGCATCGCGCGTAAGGAAACCGGCCTTCTTGAGGTCAGCACGGTAGTCGCCAGCGTTCAGAAGAGCGCGGGCGATGCCCAGGCGCAGAGCGCCGGACTGACCGGAGATGCCGCCGCCATCGCACAGAGCGATAACGTCGAACTGACCGGCGGTGTCGGTCACCTTGAAGGGAGCAAGGGCGTTCTCAACGAGCTGATGACGGCCGAAATACTGCTCGGCGTCACGCTTGTTGATGGTCACCTTGCCGGTGCCGGGGACGAGACGGACGCGGGCGACGGCGTTCTTACGACGGCCGGTACCCTGGTAGACAACGGTGTTCTCAGCCATCTTTAAGCCTCCAGCTCAATCTTCGTGGGGTTCTGGGCAGCATGCGGATGCTCGGCACCAGCGTAGACCTTAAGCTTGGTCATCTGGGCACGGCCGAGGGTGGTCTTGGGCAGCATGCCGCGAACGGCGCGCTCGATGACCTTCTCCGGGTGCTTCTCCATAGCCTGGCGGAAGCTCTCAGCCTTGAGGCCGCCGTTGTAGCCGCTGTGGCGATAATAGGTCTTCGTGTCGGCCTTGTTACCGGTAAGCTGGACCTTATCGGCGTTGATGACGACAACGAAGTCGCCGCAGTCGCTGTTGGGCGTGAACTGGGGCTTGTTCTTACCGCGCAGGATCATTGCGATCTGGGTGGCAAGACGGCCCAGGACAGCACCATCGGCGTCGACGAGAACCCAGTTGCGCTGGACCTCGCCCTGCTTGGCGTAGTGAGTCGATTTCGAAATCACTTAGACTCCTCCATGTACAGTACGTGTTGTTACAGAGATTCACGGGGCTCTGCAAGTAACCCGTCCATATTACCCCGCTCGCCGTACGAGTCAACAGGTATTTTGCTCCGACCAGAGTTTCTGCACATGTCATCCACGAGCCGTGATTTTCCAGCTCTTTAGCTGTTGTCATTTTTTTGAGGGTTCGCCGTCGCTAGCGCTCAACGAACTCTTGGATTTCCGCGAGCAGGCGCTTTGCCTCCTGGCGGCCCTGGATATACAGGTCGAGAAGCTTGGCCGGATCATGCTCGACATGGCCGACCTCGACCGGCTTTTGCGGAGCGATGACCAGCGCGCGGCCCTCGCGCTCATACTTCCACAGGTGCATGCGCTGGATGTTGTAACGGTCGTGGCGTGTCTCGATAGCCTCGAGCAGATAGGGGTAGTCGGCATAGCGCGCACGCGCCGCCGGCAAAAACTCGTAGGGCTTTTTCTCATACGAGCGGTCCTGGGTGACGATGACGACCGCACGGTCGAAGCCCGCCTCCTCGAGCACATGCTCGATCGGAACCGAATCGGCCACGCCGCCGTCGACGTATTTGTGCCCGTCAATCTCGACCGGCGGCGTCACCAGCGGCAGCGAGGTCGAGGCGCGCACGGCGTCGAGATCGAGCACGGCGCTTTTGACCGGGAGGTACGTGGCGGTTCCAAAGAGCATGTCCGTCGCGACGGCGTACATCTCGATAGGGCTGGCGTCGAACGTCTCGTTATCAAAAGGATCCAGGCGGTCCTGGACGTCGTTGAAGATAAAGTCGTAGCCCACGATGGAACCCGTGGACGCAAACGACGCGGCGCCCATGTAGCGGCTGTCGTTGCAGAAGGTCAAATTGACTCGGTTGGTGCGACCGATCTGGTGCGACTTGTAGTTGACGCCGTTGAGGGCGCCGGCCGATACACCGTACACCGCCGGAATTTCGACGCCAGCCCCCATGAGAACGTCGAGCACGCCGGCGGTAAACTGCCCGCGGAAGCTGCCGCCCTCCAAAACGAGCGCGACCTTGCCGGCGTTCTTTGCCTTATCTTCTGCAGTCATATTGACCTCCTGCGATTGCGTTTTGGCTTTCTTCTACCCAGTTTTGGAATGGAGGGCGCGCAGGTTTTTCGAGGCGGCAGGTGAAGCGGAAAGTGTATCCCGGTCTGAGCGCGGATTCCGGGATGAACTTTCCGCTTGAGGCGTCTTCCGGAAAATGAATCCCATTCCGAGCGTCGATTCCGGGATGCAGTTTCCGCTTGAAACGTCATCCGGAAACCGCATCCCAGTCTGAACCGGAATTCTGGGATGGATTTTCCGCCTGGGGCGACGTTGATGCGGGGCATGGCAGGCTGCAGTCCGATCGGCATCGCATCTGCATAGGGTTGAAACTTTGCGCGGAGAATCCGCGTATTTGCTTCGCAAATCCGCACCGGCTTCGGCCGCCTGTCGGCGTCCTCGCCCGCTCGCTACAAACGCTTCGCGTTTGCTTAACGCTCGCGCCCTGCACAGAGTTCGATTCTCCGCGGTATCTATAAGTAATAAAAAAGCAGGTAGAGACACTTCTCTACCTGCCTATAACTATTGGTGGAGGCGCGGAGAATCGAACTCCGGTCCACGAAAGCCCCCTGATTGGCATCTCCAAGCTCAGTCGCTGGTTT
>CAKUGA010000011.1 GCA_934654515.1 uncultured Collinsella sp.
CGTTCTGGGCGCGCCTCAATCGTAGCCCGAGACGGTCCCGGGCTGACAATCTCGACTGTAATGGACGTTCTTAAACGGCTAGTTACTGGGGACAGTCTTCGGATTGCTTGCCGCTGGAGGCTGTTTTGCGCCGCCGTGCAGGGTGTCTATAAAGAGTCGTGACCAAAAATCGTCAAATATGAGTACTGATACTTTTTCAGTAGCAGCAATTTTGGCCATTTTTAAGACTATCCGACGTATCTATCGAGTGGATATGCTGTTGTATCTCCTCAAATGTTCAATAAAAGAAGCCCTTGATGTGAATAAATTCCATCAAGTGCTTTTTTTATAAACAAAATAAATGTATTCGCAACGGTAACAGTACTCATATTTGCCATTTTTTGGCCACAGCCCTTCAGAGAATCTACGAAAACGGTCCTGTGCCGGCATCCGGGGACGCTCCTTGGTTGTTGCCTGTTCAAGAGTGTCCCCAACGACTAGTTGTTTAAGAACGTCTCCAATGACTAGGCCGTTTGCCTGCGATTTTTGACCGTTGGGCGGGCTTGCCGCCCTTGCCGCAAAAACGTTTTTGCATATCGGGTACAACGGGCTTTACGTGAGTAAAGTGCGCGCCGCATCCACGTGTCGCGTTTTTAAAGGAGGCCCCATGCCTGGTGTTACCCCTGCAGAAGTTTTGTCCAACTTTGGTCTTACGCTGGTCGAAGATCCCGCCGAGAATCAGCCCCGTCTGCTGGTCGATCTACCCGCCGCGGAGCTCGTCGAGCACGCCATCCGCCGCGAAGAAGGCCGCATGGCATCCAATGGCGCACTCGTGATCGAGACGGGGGAGCGCACCGGCCGTTCGCCCAACGACCGCTTTATCGTCGACACGCCCGACGTGCACGACAAGATCGCCTGGGGCGCCGTCAACCGACCGCTTTCGATCGAGAGCTACGAGACCATCAAGGCCGGTATCGTCAACTACCTCAACGAGCGCGATGTGTTCGTCACCCGCGGCATGGCCGGCGCCGACCGCAACCACACGCGTCGACTGCTCGTTGCCTGCGAGCGTGCCAGCCAGGCACTCTTTATTAAGCAGATGCTCGCCCGCCCGCTCGCCCGCGAAATCGCGCGCACCGGTGAGCCGGACTTTTGCGTGCTCGCCGCTCCCGGCTACCAGTGCGACCCTGCCATCAAGGGCCTCAACTCCAGCGCCGCCGTGGTCATCAACTTCCAGGAACGCGTGATTCTGGTCGCCGGCACCGGCTACTCCGGTGAGATCAAAAAGTCGATCTTCAGCGTCATGAACTACCTGCTGCCCGTCGAGGACGACGTGCTGCCCATGCACTGCTCGGCCAGCATGGATCCTGTCACGCACGAGACCGCCGTGTTCTTTGGCCTGTCCGGCACCGGCAAGACCACGCTTTCGGCCAACCCCACGCGCCTACTGATCGGCGACGACGAGCACGGTTGGTCTGACATGGGCATCTTCAACATCGAGGGTGGCTGCTACGCCAAATGCGAGGGCCTGGACGCGTTCCACGAGCCCGAAATCTTCAACGCCGTCCGCTTTGGTGCCATCTGCGAAAACGTGGTGCTCGACGAGAACCGCAAGCCCAACTACGACGACGTTTCGATCACGCACAACACGCGCGTGGCATACCCTGTGGAGCACATTCCCAACGCGTGGACCAAAGGCATGGGCACCACTCCAAGCGTCGTGCTCTTTCTGACTTGCGACGCCTTTGGCGTGCTGCCGCCCATCTCACGCCTGACGGCCGATGCCGCCATGTACCACTTTGTGACGGGCTTTACGGCCAAGATCCCCGGCACCGAGGTCGGCGTCACCGAGCCCACGCCCACGTTCTCTTCGCTGTTTGGCGAGCCGTTTATGCCGCTCGACCCCATGGTCTATGCCAAGATGCTCGGTGAGCGCATCGCCGACGGCCGCACGCGTGTGTACCTGGTCAACACCGGCTGGATTGGCGGCGGCTACGGCGTGGGCCATCGCATCGAGCTTGCCTACACGCGCGCCCTGGTGGCCCGCGCCCTCGACGGCACCATCGAGGACAGCGAGTTCGTCCACGACGATATCTTTAACGTCGACATTCCCACGACGTGCCACGGTGTGCCCGACGGCATCCTGGTGCCGCGCCAGTACTGGCAGAGCACCGCGCGCTACGACGAGGCGGCGCACAACCTGGCCGTGATGTTCGAGGAGAACTTCGAGAAGAAGTACTCGCACCTGCCCGAGTCCGTCAAGGCCGCCGGTCCGCACGCTCAGGTGCACGCCGACGCCCGTCATCGCGGCCGCGGCTTGTTGGGACTCCGACACTAGCGTTGCTTCAGACCCAAAACCACCATAAAGGGGACAGCGCCTTTGTGGTGGTTTTACTCGCGCGGATGACTCGGGTTACAATACGCCTGACATATCGCTCCCTTCTCCGGATGGGGGCAGCGTAAGCGCTCTTGTGGCGGCACCGTAGGACTTTGAAGGTGGCCGTCGTAAGGGCGCTTTTTGTTTAGGCACCCGGGCTCGGGCGCATGCTATGAAGGGAGAGCACATGAAGAGTTTCGTTGCCGAGGATTCGTTTTGGGAGCTATTTCCGCAGGCGGCTATCGGTGTTGTGGTCGTAAAGGGCATGAAGCCCGCGGCTCAGATTCCTCAAGAGGACGTGGATGCGATTGCGGCGTTGCTCGACCGCGCCAATATCGACGCGGAGCGTCATCTGACCAGCGATACTATCAGCGAGAACGCATCGGTCAAGGCATGGCGCGAGGCTTATCGGCTGTTCAAGACCAAAAAGGGCGCCCGCTGCTCGATCGAGAACTTGCTCAAGCGCGTGCTCAAGGGCAAACCGGTGGGCCACATTACGCCCGCGGTGGACATCTACAACACGGTGTCGCTGACCTACGCGCTGCCCGTTGGCGGCGAGGACCTACATGCTATCGAGGGCGATCTGCGGTTGGCGGTGACCGACGGTGGCGATGCGTTTCTGCCGCTTGGCGAGGAGACAGATGACCCGACGCTTCCCGGCGAGCTCGCCTACATTGATGACACGGGCGCCGTGTGCCGCTGCTGGAACTGGCGCGACGGCGTTCGCACGGCGCTGTCCGACGATTCGGCCGATGCGTTCCTGGCGATTGAGTGCGTGGAGCCCGAGCGGATGGGGGATTGCCAGGCCGCGATCGATCGCTTAGCCGAACTGCTCGAGCGCTATCTGGGAGCGACGGTTGTCGTTAAGACGCTTGTGACCCGCGACAATCCTTGCGCGGAGCTGTAGCGACGCCTAGAACCTATTGATGCCCCAAACCACCACAAAGGTGCCTGTCTCCTTTGTGGTGGTTTTTATGTTGATGGGTTAACAAATGGGATATTTGGGTATGGGTGTTGCCTTGTGCGGCTAAGATGTTTACCCGTTAGCATCATGCAAGCGAAAGGCGGTCGTCTCCCATGCAGCAGAACGACGAGACACGTTTCGAGGACTTTGTCGGACTGATCAGCGGGCTCTACAAGGAGATCCAGCGCATTAAGACATCCGAGGGCGCAAGGCTGGGCCTCAAGGGCTCCGACGTTATGTGCCTGTACTATCTTGAGCGCAGCAAGGACGGTCTGACTGGTGCTGACCTGGCTCGCATGGCAGGCGTGACCCGTGCCGCCGTCTCGCGCACGCTCGCGCATCTGGAGGAGGGCGGCTACGTCGAGGTCGATGATTCGGGCGATGCCGCCGTTAAGTATCGTGCTCCGGTGCGCCTGACCGCTCTAGGCGGCGAGAGCATGAGCGAGGCGGACCGCATCATTCGCGAGGTGCTCGATACCACCGGTAAGGCTATGGGTGTGGAGCAGCGCGAGCAGATGTATGCGTCGCTGCGCACGATTCTCAACACCCTGCGCGAGATCTAGAGCCGCGCTGGCGCTAGCTTTCAGCTAACAACTGCATCGTCCCGTTTGAGCGCGTACGCCGTGCCGGGACATTGTTGTCAAAATTCCCTGCGCGAGACCTGCGCAAGAAAGGATTCGCTATGTCCGTCCGCATTATTACCGATTCCGCCAGCGATATGTCGCCGGCGGAGCACCCGGCGCTGTCCGTCTTGCCGCTGTCCGTTACCTTTGGCACCGATGTGTATATGGATGGCGTCGACATCGATCACCAGCGCTTTTACGAGATGCTCGTGGAGCGCGACGAGCTGCCCAAGACCGGTCAGGTCAACCCGTACGCCTTTTCGCAGGCGATTGCCGAAGCACGTGAGGCCGGCGACGAGGCGGTGATTATTACCGTGGGTGCCAAACTTTCGGGGACCAATCAGAGCGCGCGCACGGCCCTTGCCGAGATGCCGGGTGGCGACGTGTTCGTCGTGGACAGCAACAATGTGACCCTGGGCGAGCGCGTGCTGGTCGAGTATGCGCTGCGCCTGGTGGACGAGGGCCGCAGCGCCGCGCAGATCGCGGCTTCCGTCGAGGCCGTCCGTGACCGCGTGGTGGTTATTGGTCTGCTCGAGACGCTGGAGTACCTGGTGCGCGGCGGTCGCCTGTCTGCTGCTGCCGGCGCCGTGGGCACGCTGCTCAACGTAAAGCCCGTTGTGGCTGCCGAGGACGGTCTGATCGTGCAGCTGGGCAAGGCGCGCGGTTCCAAGAACGGACGTAACCTGCTCAACCAGAAGGTCGAAAAGGCAGGCGGCATCGACTTTTCCATGCCGCTGGCGCTCGGCTATACGGGCCTTTCGGATGCGGTGCTCAAGAAGTATATCGAGGACAGCGCGGCACTGTGGGCTGGCCACACTGAGGGTGAGCTGCCCGTCCACACCATCGGTGCCACCATCGGCACCCACGTGGGCCCCGGCGCCGTCGCCGTAGCCTTCTTCCAGCCCGTTAACTAGCCTACCTGCCAAAACCACCACAAAGGGGACAGGCACCTTTGTGGTGGTTTATGCTTTACCGGGTTGAAAGGAGCGTGCGATGGCATCTAAGGGCTTTTTTGAGCGGGTGTACGAGGTAGTCGAGCAGATTCCCGAGGGGATGGTCGCCACCTACGGTCAGGTGGCGCTGCTCGCCGGTCGTCCGCGGAGTGCGCGGTACGTGGGGTATGCCCTGCATGGCAATCCGCGCCCCGGCGAGATTCCCTGTCACCGCGTGGTGTTTGCCGATGGCCGCATTTGCGAGGGCTTTGCGTTTGGCGGCCCCGATGCTCAGCGTGAGCTCTTAATGGGGGAGGGCGTGACGTTTACCGATCCCATGCACGTCGACCTGGGCGCCTGTCGTTGGCCGGCCGGGCTTTAACGGCTTGCTCGCGCCAAACCCACCACAAAGGTGCCTGTCCCCTTTGTGGTGGGTTTAGTTTACCGGGGCTAACTTATGGAGAAGGTGTGATGGCGTACTTTGCCGTCAGAAAGTAAACCACGGTGAACTATATTGTATTCAGCAACGGAGCAGGCCATAGGCGATGAAAAAGCCTGCCCTGTTGAGTTTGATTCGCATTCCTCCCCTCTGTGCGATTCAACGGTGTACTTCGGGAAAGCGCCCGTCGGCTGCCATGGCCGGCGGGCGCTTTCCTGTAATCATGGGACAAAACATCAGGTCCGTTATCCCAAAATGAGGTGCCGACGTTTGGCCTTAGGGCGGCACAAACTTTGATTGTTAGTCCCGCTTGCAGCAACCGATCTTTGTAAACCCCTGCGGCGCCTCTTCGCTCGCGGGGATTCTTGGGCTGTTGCTTCCCAGATACGCCTCTACATGCCGCGCGAACGCTTGCCACGACCACTCGTCTTTATCGGCCTCAAGCCGATCGGGAGAAATCGCGTTGAACAGGCACGTTGGAATTTCGTGCTCGTGCAGATTCTTGGCGATACAAGGCGTGCAGCCCTTGTCGTGGTTGATAGGGTTAAACGGGCATTTCCGGTCGTTGCATGTACAAAACGCAACTGAGCTCATGGGGCTCCTTCCAGTCGGTCGGCTCTGCTGTAAAACGCTGCCGCATGTTAAAACAATAGGGCGTCATTGCTTAACAGAATATAGTCTTAGGGTGCTTGCGACTTAGGGGTTCTGCCGAGCGGCTGAATACCTCGGCGACCGACCTCTGAAGAAAACAAAACCGCCGCAATGAGGATTGTACTCATCGCGGCGGTTTTGTTTGACTGCTGTTTATTGTTCTCGGCTAGTACACCATGCCCATGGCGTCCTGAACCTCGGCCAGGGTCTGCTCGGCGATCTCGTTGGCACGACGGTTGCCTTCGTGCAGGACGTCCTTCACATAGTCCAGATCGTTCTCATAGCGCTGGCGACGCTCGCGGATCGGGGCGAAGTACTCGTTGACGGCCTCGGTCACGTACTTCTTGAGCTGGCCGGAGCCGCCCATGCCGATCTCCTCGGCAATCTCGACTTCGGAACGACCGGTGCAGATGGCGGCGGTCGAAAGCAGGCCGGACACGCCGGGGCGGTTCACGGGATCGAACGTGATCATGCGCTCGGAGTCGGTCTGGCTCTTCTTGATGCGCTTGGCCGTCTCCTCGGCGGTCATCGAGATGTTGATGGCGTTGCCGTAGCTCTTGCTCATCTTGCGACCGTCAAGGCCGGGCAGCAGCGGGGTCTCGGACAGCAGCGCTTCGACCTCGGGAAATACCTTGCCGTAGCGGTTGTTAAAGCGGCGTGCGATGGTACGGGTGAGCTCGATGTGCGGCAGCTGGTCGCGACCGACGGGCACGACGTTGCCCTTGCAGAACAGAATGTCGCAGGCCTGGTGCACCGGATAGGTGAGCAGAAGGCCGGTGAGCTCGTGGCCCGAGGCCTCCATCTCGGCCTTGACGGTGGGGTTGCGCGCCAGCTCGGCCTCGGACACCAGCGACAGGAACGGCAGCATAAGCTGGTTGGCGGCGGGCACGGCGGAGTGCGCGTAGATCATGGTCTTGTCGGGGTCGATGCCGCAGGCAAGGTAGTCCATGACCATGTTGTACACGTTGTCCTGGATGTGCTCGGTCGTGTCGCGGTCAGTGATGACCTGGTAGTCGGCGATGAGCACGTTGGTCTTGGCGCCCATGTTCTGCAGCTCAACACGGCCCTTGAGGGTGCCGAAGTAGTGACCCAGGTGCAGACGGCCGGTGGGGCGGTCGCCGGTGAGCATGGTGAACTTTTCGGGCGTTTTGGCCAGGCCCTCGCGAATGGCGTTGCTCTTTTGCAGCGCGACTTCGTAGCTGTTCTCGTTTGGCATGATTGCTCCTAACGTTCGTTTGCAGGTCTTGATGATAGCGTGTTTATTGAGATGGGCGGGCGCGAGTGGGTGAGGGACTGTCAGGGGCTGGCTTTCATGTCCGTAGCGGCGTCCGCGCGAACGACTGCCAACGCCTGGGCGCATCCTCGGCAGCTTACCCTAGCGCCTGTGGTGGCGCTCCTCCTTGCGTTCTTCTGCCGCCTGCTCCTCCTGCTTAAAGGCGGGGTCGTCGGGGGTGACGAGCTCGTCCTCGTGCGTGCGCTTGTTGTAATGGTGGCGCAGCACGGGCTCAAACAGATGTAGATGCTTGGCAAAGGCCGCCGAGCCAATGGCGAGCACGGTAAAGATGAGCACGCGCATGGGCACCTCGACCTGGTTAATCGCGGCGGCGCCGGCCGAAAGCATGATGCACCAGGCGTAGATGAGGAGCACTGCCTGCTTTTGGTTGTAGCCCTCTTGGATCAGGCGGTGGTGGATGTGGCCCTTGTCGGCCTGCCCGATGCTAATGTGGGCGCGCTTGCGGCGCACGATGGCGCTAAACGTGTCGATGATGGGCACGCCGGCAACGATGAGCGGGATGATAAGCGAGGTGAGCGCGGCGGTGCGGCTCACGTTGAGCAACGAGATGGAGCCCAGTGCAAAGCCCAGAAGCAGCGACCCCGAGTCGCCCAAGAAGATGCTTGCGGGGTTGAAGTTGTATCGCAAAAAGGCTAGGCAGGCGCCAAAGAGCGCAATGGAGAGCGCGGCGGCGTCGATGCGGCCCGAGAGAACGGCCATCGAAAACATGGTGAACGACGCGATGCCGCAGATGCCCGTGGCCAAGCCGTCGAGGCCGTCGATGAGGTTAATGATGTTGGTGAACGCCACCAGGTAGACTACGGTGATGGGGTAGGCGAGCCATCCGAGCATGATTTCGCCGGGGGCAAACGGGTTGACGATGACGCCGATGCGCAGGCCACCCACGCAGGCGATGAGCGCAGCGAGGACCTGTCCGGCCAGCTTTTGCTTGGGCTTGAGCTGGATGACGTCGTCGATAGCGCCGGTCGCAAAGATGACGGTAAAAGAAAGCGCAAGTATGGGGTAGCTGATGTGCAGACGGGGGTGGGGCACCAAAACGGGCGGCCAGCCTAGGTGCCAGGTGCCTAGGATTTGCACAATGCAGGCAACGACCAGGCCCAAAAACACCGCCGTTCCGCCCAAACGCGGGATGGGCTTGGTGTTGATGCGGCGCTTAGAAGGATAGTCGACGGCGTCGAGCTTAATTGCCAAGCGCTTGACCAGGGGTACCGTGAGGAAGGTCGTGATAAAGGCCGCCGCTGCCACGCATAGGTACGGTATGTAGCTCGGGGATGAAGCCATGAATCTAAAAACCGCCAAGCGTCGAAGGGAAAGGTCAGAAGAACGCCATGCGCAAAGGGCATAGCCGAATCATGATACTCGACCAAGGGGGGTGCATGGAATTGCACGCAGCGATAATCACGCGCTTACCAGATATTGGGATGTTGTCGATGGCTTGTCGGGATGCCGGCGGGGATCCATGTGGACTGTAATGGTGATTTTCGGCAAAAGAAAACCACCCCCCACGTTACGAAAATGAACCCACCTAAAACAGGTGGGTGCCCTCATCGACTGTTCCAGCGTCCTTAACAACGAAGGATACCTGTACTAGGTACGACTGTGTGGGCTCCCTAAATAAACGCGACGGTTCACCCAGTTGCTCCGCGGGGGGCGGAATACCTACATCATAAAGCGGCACTTTGTCGATTCCAGTCTTGACATTACAAAAATCGTGTCGGACGATTACGGCGCCTTAGGGACGGAGCCGTCTACGCGGTCTGGCCCTTTACGTTTGAGCTGCTGAATCGTTGTTTTGGAGCATGTTTTTATGCCGACGTCGTTGACCGAACTTTTTTCGCCCGCCTGCCATTTGTGTCCGCGCCGTTGCGGTGCGGCGCGCGATGAGGGCGCGCGCGGCGTGTGCGGTGCTAACGACACACTCAGGGTGGCCCGCGCAGCGCTTCATATGTGGGAGGAGCCGCCTATCTCGGGTGAGGCCGGCTCGGGCACGATTTTCTTTAGCGGCTGCTCGCTCAAATGCATCTATTGTCAGAACCACGAGATCTCAACGGGCAATTTTGGCCTTGAGATCTCGCCCGAGCGCTTGGTCGAGATTATGCTGGAGCTGCAGGAGCAGGGTGCCAATAACATCAACCTGGTGACGGCGACGCATTATGCTCACCTGCTGCCGGCCGCGATTGCCGCGGCACGGGCGCGCGGGCTGGTCATCCCGATCGTCTACAACACGAGTGGTTACGAGCGCGCGAGTGCCGTTGCGGCCCTGGGCGATCTGGTCGACGTGTGGCTTACCGACTTTAAGTATGCCGATGCAGCGCTTGCACGGTCGCTCTCTCATATTAAGGACTACCCGCGTGTCGCCGTGTCGGGCTTGGCGCAGATGGCACGCGAGATTGAGCGCCGCGGGGGAGAGCTGGTGGACGACGACGGGCTCATGAAGCGCGGTATCATCGTGCGCCACCTGGTGCTGCCGGGGCATGCGGACGATTCGTGCCGCGTGCTGGACTTGGTGTGGCAGACGGTGGGCGACGTGCCGATTTCGGTCATGAACCAGTACACGCCCAATGCACTCATGAGCGAACAAGGCGGCGACCTGGCGCGCGCCGTGACGCGCGAGGAGTATGAGCAGGTGCTCGACCATGCCGACGACCTGGGCTTTACGACGATGTTTTGGCAAGAGGGCGGCGCGGTAGACGAGAGCTTCACTCCAGCGTTCGACACCACTGGCGTTCTTACCAGTGCAAAGTAGTGCGTTTGCCGATGATTTTTCTGGGACGGGGATTTAAAAATCATCGAGAGGATTGCTTGCTCTAAAAGTAGTCAAAAAAGCCCCGTCCAAAAAAGACTGGGTATTGGGCGTTGACAGTTGGCGAGCCGTAGGTAAAATATCAACTTGTCCTGGGGACGTAGCTCAGTTGGGAGAGCGCTGCCGTCGCATGGCAGAGGCCGAGGGTTCGACTCCCTTCGTCTCCACCCTTGGATTTGATAAGCCGCTGACATTGTGTCGGCGGCTTTTTTTAAAAGAAAGGGCTGTACCATGGCCGAGCTTGAGTCCCAACCACTGTCTGCCGAGGAGCGCGCCGAGTTGGAAGAGCTCCGCGCCGAGAAGGCCCGCCGCGAGGCCCAGGAAGAGGCCCGTCGCGAGCGTGAGGAGCTGGCTGCCCTGCGTGCCGAGCGCGAGAAGGCCGAGGAGGCCGCCGCGAACGTCGCCCCCGCGCCCAAGCCCGCCGCCGCGAAGCCCACGCCTGCCGCGCACAAACCTCAGCCTAAAAAGGCCGCTCGTCCCAAGTCCGTCGATCCCAAGCCGAGCCGCGACGAGATGAGCTTTGCCCAGCGCATGGTTACCTCCAAGGAGCCTACGGGCGAGAACGAGATCCCTGGCATGGCGCCGGCTCAAAAAATCATCATTGTCCTTGCCCTCATCGCGTTTGTCATCTTTATGGGCTACACGATCCTGACCAGCATGGGCCTGCTCTAGCCGATTCGCGCCGGGTGTCATGCCCGAACACGCTGCCCTTCTCCAACCCTCAACCTCTGCACAACGCATCCGAAAGGTCGCCCCATGGCTTTGACCGATATCTCTCATCCCACCGACATCGCAATGCTCACCGATCTGTACGAGCTCACTATGGCCCAGGGCCTGTGGGAGAACGGCAAGGCCAATGAGCAGGGTTGTTTTACGGCGTTTTACCGCGACCATCCCTTTGGCAGCGCCTATGCCGTCATGTGCGGCACCGCCGAGCTGCCCGAGCTGGTCGAGAATCTGCGCTTTACGCCCGAGGATATCGACTACCTCGCCTCACTCCAGGCCCCGGCCGGCGGCGCGATGTTCAAGCCTGCATTCCTCGACTACCTGCGCGATTTTTGTGCGCATGTAAACATCGACGCCGTTCCCGAGGGCGAGCTCGTCTTTCCGCGCGAGCCCATGGTTCGCGTCACCGGCCCCGCGCTGGAGTGCCAGCTGCTCGAAACGGCGCTGCTCAACATCGTCGGCTTCCAGACGCTTGTCGCCACCAAGACGGCGCGCGTGGTGCTGGCGGCGGACGGCCGTCCCGTTGCCGAGTTTGGCCTGCGCCGCGCCCAGGGTCCCGATGGCGGGCTGGCCGTCGCGCGCGCGAGCTACGTTGCCGGCTGCTCCTCTACGTCCAACGTGCTTGCCGGGCGCCGCTACGGCATCCCCGTTTTTGGCACGCATGCGCACAGCTGGGTGATGAGCTTCGACTCCGAGCTCGAGGCCTTCCGTGCGTTTGCTAAGTCGAGTCCCAAGAACTGCACGCTGCTCATCGACACCTACGACGTACGCGAGGGTTGCGAGCATGCCATTACGGTTGCCAAGGAGATGGAGGCGGTGGGCGAGCGTCTGTCGGCTATTCGCATTGACTCGGGCGACCTCGCCAAGCTTTCCAAGTATGTCCGCAGCCGTTTTGACGCCGAGGGCCTGCCCTATGTGGGGATCTCGGTTTCTAACGACCTGGATGAGTACACGATTCAGTCCCTGCTCGACCAGGGCGCGCCTATCGATAGCTTTGGCGTGGGTACCAAGCTTGCGACCTGCTATGACCAGCCGGCGCTGGGCGGCGTGTACAAGCTTTCCGCCCGCCGTGCGAGCGAGGCAGATCCATGGACGCCGGTAGTCAAGCTCTCCGAGCAGCCCTACAAGCGCACGATCCCGGGTGTGCAACGCGTGCGCCGTTATTACGACGGCTTTGGCGGCCCGGTCTGCGACATGATCTACGACGAGGACCATCTGGCGGGGGAGGGCGCCGCGCGCGGCAATACCCTCGTGGCCGTGAATGATGCCGCCCTGGTGACCGACGTGTCCGAACTTGAGTATCGCGAGCTGCTGGTGCCGATCGTGCGCGATGGCAGTGCGGTGGCTCCGCGTGAGAGCATCCAGGACGCGCGCGAGCGCTGTGCTTGGGCGCTCGATCATCTGGACGCAGCTTTCAAGCGCTTCCTGTACCCGCAGACCTATGTGGTGGGCATGGAGCAGGGCCTGGCTCAGGTGCGCGACGAGCTCGTGCGCAAGAACATGGCCGCGGCTTCGGCCTTCCCCTGGGCTCACTAATTCCTTGGGCGGTAGGGGCGAGTCACGCTCCCTTGGCCGCCAGCTCGGCCGTTCGCTGAACAGTTGATTGGTTTGACGTATGACGACTTCTTATAAAACGATGGTGGTAAAGATCGGCTCGTCCACGGTGGTGGGTGCCGACGGCAAGGTCAACCGCGCCTTTATCGGCGGGCTTGCCGACCAGGCCGCAGCGCTGCGCAAGCTCGGCTGGCGTCTGGTCGTGGTGAGCTCGGGCGCTATCGCCTGCGGCTATCCCGTGCTGGGCTTCGACCGCAAGCCGGTCGGCGACCTGCCGAGCCTGCAGGCCTGCGCCTCGGCCGGTCAGTGCATCATCTCGTCGGCCTACGACGAGGAGTTCCATGCGCGCGACCTGCTCACCTCGCTCGTGCTGCTCACGCGTCACGACACGGCTCGTCGCACGTCCTACCTGCACGCGCGCGATGCCCTACTGCGCCTGGTGGAGCTGGGCGTGGTGCCGGTCGTCAATGAGAACGATACCGTTACCGTCGATGAGATCAAGTTTGGCGACAACGACACACTGGCGGCGCTTGTGAGCTGCCTGGTTTCTGCCGATCTGTGCGTGACGCTCTCGGACATCGATGGCCTCTATACCGCCAATCCGCATGAGGACCCCACGGCCGAGTTTGTTCCTGTCGTGCATAAGATCGATGCCAAGATTATTGCCTCGGCGGGCGATTCTTCCACATCGGTGGGCACGGGCGGCATGATTACCAAGATCCGCGCGAGCCGCATCCTGATGACGGCAGGCATTCAGAGCGTGATTTGCTCGGGCGAGGAGCCCGATGCGCTCGTGCGCCTCGCTCGCGGCGAGAGCGTGGGCACGCTGTTCGATCCGCCGGCGGAGCGTCTGGACATCGCACCCCGCAAGCTGTGGATCGCACTGGGCGACAAGGCGCATGGCTCGGTGACGGTCGATGATGGTGCTGCGAAGGCGCTGGTCAGCCGTGGCTCTTCCTTGCTTGCGGTGGGTATTCGCGAGGTCGATGGCCAGTTTTCCGAGGGCGATGTGCTCGATGTGTGCGATCCGAGCGGTATGGTCGTCGCCCGCGGTATCGCTGAGGCCGATTCGGACGTGCTGGAACTTGCCGCCGGCCGCCGCCAGGACCAGATTGCCAGCAACCGCCTGCTCGCTAACCTGGCCGAGAAGCCGGCGATACACAGGGATAACTTGATCGTCTTCGCATAACCAATTGACGCTGCAAACGCCCCTAAGCGGCAATCTGACGTTCAATCGTCGGGCATGACCAAAAGGTCAATGCCCTCCTCTTTCACGTCACCTTGCTCGCTTAGGGGCATTTTCGCTTTCCGTCCTCTACCTGCGATGACGTCATAAACCTGGCACTTGGGGACGTTCCTTTTGTGCCGGCAGGTGGGGACACTCCTATGCTAGAAGATCTGGCGTAGGTCTCCGCGGTTGAGGGCCTCGTCGAAGAGGTGCTTGAATACCACACTGCCGTGCAGGCCGTCGTGCTCGAACTCGTTGGTCACCCAGGCGTGCGAGTTGCCCACGCGGCTGAGCGTATCGAGCTGCAGGCCCGAATCCACGTACATGTCGTCGAAATACACCGCGGCCTGCAGGGGCACCTCGTTGCACGCCAGGCGCTGTGGGTCGTAGATCTTGTCCCAGCTGGTGTCTTCCATCAGCAGGTCCATGGCGGGCTTGAAGGGCTTGAGCTCGGGCATCTGCTCGAACATCCACGGGAACATGGCCTCGCCGGTAAACATGAGCGGGCGCGCGAGCGTGTCGAACTCGGCACGGTGTGCCTTCTCTTCTGCCGCGGCCCAGCGAATGGGCATGGTGTCGCCGTCGGCGTAGATGAACTCCTGAAGCGTCCAGTACAGCGGATTCGTGCGCGTGTTGGTGCGCTCGAAGGCGCGCATCAAAAAGCTGTCAGATACCGAGGCACCGCAGGTCAGCGTGCCGTCGCCGTCAACAAAAGCATGATCGATAATCCAATGCATGCGCTCAAAGCTCGGTTTCATGCCAAAGTCGCTGCCCATGAGCTGCAGGCGCTCGACCGTCATCGGCGAGCCGTCGGGCAACGTGGGCTTTTGCTCTTCGATCGCATCGGCCAGCGCCGCCACGCGCTCGACGTCGGCGGGGTAGCGGTCGTAATACTGCTGCGTCTTGGCAGCCATGCGCGGGAAGGTGTGCGCGTAGACCTCGCTGGCGCTCGCCGGCACGTGCGGAATGCCACCACAGGTAAAGCTTGCCGCCACGCCCTCGGGGAAGAGCGACAGATAGCTCAGCGTCAAAAAGCCGCCGTAGCTCTGCCCGAGCGTGACCCAGGGCCTGCCGCCAAAGCCCACCAGGCGCAGGTACTCAAAATCGCGCACGATAGAGCTGGCGAGGTGACGCTTGAGGAAGTCTGCCTGCGAGCGGTCCGCATCGGCGCCGGCAGCCGTCGCGCGCTCGCCCAGTGCCTTGATCGTGCGTCCGTCCACGCAGCTACTGCGTCCGGTGCCGCGCTGGTCGGGAAGGACCACGCGGAAGTGCTTGACGGCCTCCTCGATCCAGCCGTCGCTTGTGGGCGACAGCGGACGCGGGCTCTCGCCGCCGGGGCCGCCCTGCAAAAACAGGAGCAGCGGCAGATCGTCGTTGATGCGGTCGGGCGCGCAAACCACGCGGTAGAAGAGCTTGATGCTCTCGGGCGCGCCGGCGATGGGTGCCGGCATAGCGCCGCGGCGCATGGTGCTGCCGACGGCCAGGAGCATCGGCTCCAGGCCGCGCCAGTCGAGGGGGACATCGATGCTGTGGTCCTCGACATACAGGCCGGGGACGTGGTACGAAGTGATGAGGGCCATGTGAGTCTTCCGTTCGTTGCGGTGTTTCGGGTTGACCAATTCTACCGCCGCGGGCGAGACCATGCGCAAATCGGCTACCATGGTTGCAAACTTCTAGGAGAAAGGGCCGCCCATGTCGGTCGATATAGCCACGTATGTCCACGATCTTGCCGTTGCCGCTAAGGCAGCGTCGGCCTCGCTTGCCACGGCGAGCGACGAGCAGCGCCAGGAGGCCGTGCGCGCCATGGCCGCAGCACTGCGCAACGGTGTCGACTCCATCGTCGCCGCCAACGAGCTCGATATGTCCGCCGCGCGCGATGCGGGTACCTCGTCGGGGCTCCTCGATCGCCTGCTGCTGACGCCCGAGCGCGTCGAGGGCATGGCCGCCGGCCTGGAAAAGCTCGCCGAGCTGCCCGATCCCGTGAGCCGCGTGCTCGATCACCGCGTGCTCGCAAGCGGCGTGGACCTCACCCGTGTGAGCGTGCCGTTGGGCCTGGTCGCCATGGTGTACGAGGCGCGCCCCAACGTGACGGCCGACGCCGCGGGCATCTGCATCCGCACCGGCAACGCCTGCATTCTGCGCGGCGGTTCGCTAGCCTATCACTCGTGCGCCATGATTTCTGAGCTGCTGGCCGATGCGCTCGAGACCAAGGGCTTCCCGCGCGAGGCCGTGTCGATGATCGAGTCTACCGACCGCGAGGCCACCGGCGAGCTCATGAAGCTCCGCGGCGTCGTCGATGTGCTCATTCCGCGTGGCGGTGCGGGCCTGATCCAGCGCTGCGTGCGCGAGTCACTCGTTCCGGTGATCGAGACGGGCACGGGTAACTGCCACATCTACGTGCATGAATCCGCCGACTTCGATAAAGCGCTCAATATTATCGTCAACGCTAAGACGCAGCGCGTGGGCGTGTGCAATGCCGCCGAGTCGCTGCTGGTCGACCGCGCCGTGGCCGATGCGTTTTTGCCCGCGGTCGTGGCCGTGCTGCATGACCACGGCGTACTCATTCACGGCGACGAGGCCACGTGCGCCGCATGCGCCGACGCCGGGCTTGCCGAGGGCGATGACTACGTTGCCGCGACTGAGGAGGACTGGGGTCGCGAGTATCTGGCGCTCGAGATGAGCGTGAAGGTGGTGGCAAGCGAGGACGAGGCCATTGCGCACATCAACCGCTATGGCACGATGCACTCCGAGGCCATCGTTGCCGAGGACACGGATGCTTGCGAGCGCTTCCTCGATGCGGTCGATGCCTCGGCCGTGTACGCCAACGCCAGCACGCGCTTTACCGATGGCGGCGAGTTTGGCCTGGGCGCCGAGATCGGCATCTCGACCCAAAAGCTCCACGCCCGCGGACCCTTTGCCGCCGAGGCCCTCACCACCTACAAATACAAGCTCCGCGGCACCGGCCAGGTCCGCCCCTAACGCCTTCGCAAACAAAAACCACCACAAAGGTGCCTGTCCCTTTTGTGGTGGTTTTGGAATTAAGCCTGGAAGGTGTCGCGATCGGGAGCGAAGGACTGCATGGCCGCGATGGTGCGGTCGAAGAGCTCGGGGAGCTCCCAGCCCAGCATCTCGGCGCCCTGCGAAATCACGTCGCGCGAGCAGCCGGCGGCAAAGCGCTTGTCCTTGAACTTCTTCTTGAGCGACTTGGTCGTAAAGTCCATAACGCTCTTGCTCGGGCGCATGACGACGGCGGCTCCGATCAGGCCGGTGAGCTCGTCGCAGGCGAACAGGATCTTCTCCATCTGCAGCTCGGGCTTGGGCAGCGAGGTGTTGAAATCGGACGTGTGCGTCTGGATGGCGCGAATGAGCTCGGGCGATGCGCCCTCGCCCTCGAGGATCTCGGCCGCATAGATGGTGTGGTTCATGGGATCGTCCTCATGCTCCTCCCAATCCAGGTCGTGCAGTAGGCCGACGATGCCCCAGAACTCCTCGTTCTCGGGGTCGAAATCGCGCGCAAAGTAGCGCATGGTGCCCTCGACCGTCTCGCCATGGGTGATGTGGAACGGGTCCTTGTTGTGCTCGTTGAGCAGTTCGAATGCGCGGTCGCGGGTGATTCCGGCGGTAAGCGGCTCTGCCATAAGAGACTCCTTGTGCTCGTAGGTATCGCTAAGAATGAATACTACTAGAACGACTAGAACGAAAAAACCACCACAAAGGTGCCTGTCCCCTTTGTGGTGGTTTTTGGCGCGGATGGGTTAGTTGAGGGCGGCTTGGGCTAGACGGGCTTCGGCGGCCTCCTCGGTGACACCCAATGCCACGGCGAATTCCTCGATGGAGCGGCGCTTGGCTTCCTTGAGTACGCGCATGTAGTAAGAGCTGGGCTTCTTATCTGCTTCCTCGGCCTGGCGAATGCGGTGCATCATGGTCTTTGCCACGCGGACCGTCTCGGGCGCGCCCAGCTTGAGCTGCTGCTTAAAGTGCGTCTCCTCAAGCGAGCTGTTGCGCTCGGTAAAGGTGTCACACTCCAGCTCGTCATAGTGGCTCAGCAGGTGCTCGGCATCTTGCTGGGAGATGGCGGCGTGCAAACGATCGGCCTGCGCCACGGGGTACATGAGGATCGTCTGCGCATGCCCCTGCTTGGTCTCGAGCAACAGCATGGGCTGAGGCGTGTCGTCCCTAAAACCGACGACGGTGCAGACTCCCTGACCCGGATGAATGACGTGTTGACCGATTGAGAACATGCTACCTCCAACTTATACGAATTTGCGTATGTCTAGAATACCACGCTGACGTGCGCAAATCCTTACTTTATGCAGGAAAAGCACACAACTCTGATAGGTAAGAGTATTCGATAAAAGACACAGCTCATTCACGCCTTTATGCATTTTCAACGCGTGCATAATCTGCAGGCAGACCGGCATCTTTGAGTGACTCCATACAAGCTGTAGTCAATTTTGTGCATATGCAATTTCGATTGGCTTTACCCTGCGACAGTGCCCGTCGCTTGTGATAGAGTGCTACAAACTCTGGCTTTTGCCCTACGAGTGACCAAGAGCTCGGGGGCTTTAACACAAGGAGGATCTATGCCCGAGAAGATTGAAGAGCTGGTACGCGCTGCGCTTGCTGCGGCCCAGGAGGCCGGCGACCTTTCCGCATTTGAACTTGACGATTGCGCTATCGAGCGACCGGCTGACACTTCTCATGGCGAGTGGACCTCTACCATGGCCCTGAAGTCCGCCAAGCTGGCCCACTGCGCCCCGCGTAAGATCGCCGAGGCCATCGTTGCCCATATGCCCGAGGACCCCGCGATCGAGAAGGTTGAGATCGCAGGCCCCGGTTTCATCAACTTCTACCTCTCCGTCGCCGTCAAGAATGCCATCTTTGGCGAGGCTCGCGAGAAGGGCATGGACTTCGCTAAGTCCAACGTCGGTGGTGGCCTGAAGACCCAGGTCGAGTTCGTTTCCGCCAACCCCGTCGGCCCCATGCACATTGGTCACGGCCGCTGGGCCGCTCTGGGCGACTCCCTTTGCCGCGTCATGGACCACGCCGGTTACGACATCCAGCGTGAGTTCTACATCAATGACCACGGCTCTCAGATGAACACCTTCGGCAACTCCATCAGCACGCGCTATATGCAGCTTGCCGACATCATCGCCAAGCAGGGCGTTGATATCGACGAGGCTCACAAGCTGCTGATCGCTGACCGTGACGCCTTTGTTGCCGACGAGAACGACGAGCATCCCGAGACCCATCCGTATCAGGACAACTTTGCCGAGACTCTGGGCAAGGACTCCTACGGCGGCGACTACATCATCGACGAGGCCGCCGAGTTCTGGCGCACCGACGGCGATAAGTGGGTCAACGCCGATCCTCAGGAGCGCATGGAGAGCTTCCGCGAGCGCGGCTATGTAAAGATGGTCGATAACATGCGCGACCTCTGCCACGCCGTCAACTGCGACTTCGATCGTTGGTACTCCGAGCGCTCGCTGTACGTGAAGGACACCGAGGGCGAGACCGCCGGCACCTCCGCCGTCGACCGCGCTTTTGAGAAGCTCGACAAGATGGGCTACCTCTACACCAAGGACGGCGCCCTGTGGTTCCGCTCCACCGATCTGGGCGACGACAAGGACCGCGTCCTGATCAAGTCCGACGGCGAGTACACCTACTTCGCCTCCGACGTCGCCTATCACTGGGACAAGTTCCAGCGCGTCGACCACGTCATCGACATTTGGGGCGCTGACCACCACGGCTACATCGAGCGCGTCCGCTGCGTCTGCGACGCTCTTGGCTACCCCGGCAAGTTCGAGGTTCTGCTGGGCCAGCTCGTCAACCTGCTGCGCAACGGCAAGCCCGTCCGTATGTCCAAGCGTAAGGGCACTATGGTGACCCTGCAGGAGCTCGTTGACGAGGTCGGTTCCGACGCCGCTCGCTACACGCTCATCTCCAAGAGCTCCAACCAGATGGTCGACTTCGACATTGAGGCCGTTAAGAAGCGCGACAACTCCAACCCGGTCTACTACGTGCAGTATGCTCACGCCCGCGTGTGCTCCATCCTGCGCCGTGCCGCAGACGTTACCGCCGAGCAGGCTGCCGAGATGGGCATGAAGGCCGTCGCCGAGAAGGCCATTGGCGAGAACGTCGATTACTCGCTGCTGACCGACCCGACCGAGCTCGCCCTGTCTCGTAAGCTCAACGAGCTCACCGACCTCATCGGTAGCTGCGCTCGCGACCGCGCTCCGTTCCGTCTGACGCACTTTGCCGAGGAGCTCGCCGGCGACTTCCACAGCTTCTACGCTGCCTGCCAGGTGCTGCCGAGCGAGGGCCGTCCCGTCGACCCCGAGCTCTCGCGCGCCCGTCTGGCCGCTTGCGACGCCGTCCGCGTGACGCTCGCCCTGGTGCTCACCCTCGTTGGCGTTTCCGCGCCCGAGCAGATGTAATTTACGGGTCGTTTGACCGTGTGGGTTCGGCTTAGCTGAGCCTTTTAAGCCCGATCTTCCACGCGGAGGTCGGGCTTTTTGTGCAAAAGCCGGCGTATTGAAGAATTTGGAACTGCGGGAAATGCGAAACTATGCTGGTTTACTACGATGATTTGGAGTATGCCGACCTCACCGATTGTTTTGCATGACCGGCAAGTGCTCTACCTGCGGTTTTGTTTTTGCGAATCGTTGCCTGGTTGGAGACCGACTATTTATCGTAGTAAACTGGCATGGTTTTGGCGGAGGCTATTTGCCTTGCGGGCGGAAACCCAAAGAGTGTCCCTTTTGGCTAGTCGTTGACTAGTCGTTTAAGAACGTCCCCAATGACTAAGTTGCAGGTGGCGGCGGTTGTGTTACACTAACGCTGCGTATTTGACGCAATCATCTCGATACAGATCAATGATGTCCGTCGCATTTGGACGGAGCTAGACTGTTTAGCCGCCCTGAAGGTATATGCAGGGAGCATGTGATCACAGGGCTTGAAAAGAAAGTTGAGCAAACACTGTGTCTGATCAACAGCAAGAAAATGAAATAACGACGACGCAGGCCGCTCCCGCTGCACCGGTTGCGTCGGACCAGGCTGTGGCGTTCACGCCGGAGCGGGCTTCGGCCCCCGAGGCGCCCAAGCCCGCTCCGGCAGCCGTGCCTGTTGCGGCTGAGAAGGCTGAGCCTGCAACAGGCGAGGAGGCTGCGCCCGCAAAGCCCAAGCGCACGCGCCGTGTAGCTAAGCCGGCGGCGAGCGGCGACGAGGCTGCCAAGCCCAAGCGTCGCACCACGCGTACCAAGCGCGCCGACGCGGTCGACTCCTCGGCGCCGATTTCCGATGAGGTCGCGCAGGCACGTGCGCTGGCGCAGATCAGCGAGGCCCAGGTGGTACGCGCTCGTCGTCGCGCCGCCGAGCGCGAGGCTGCGGCTTTGACCGAGCTCGCGACGGCGTCCGCGTCCGAAGCGCCTGCTGTCACCGAGGCTCCCGCCGCTGACCAGCCGACCGAGAAGCCGGCTTCGCGTACGCGCCGTCGTGCGGCCGCCAAGACCCAGCAGGCCGTTGAGCAAGCAGCCTCCGAGGTCATCGAGGCTTCGGCTCGTCCTGCAGAAGGGGAGGGAGCGCCGTCCGCTGAGGTAAGCGAGGTGCCCGTCGTCGATCCCGCCCTGCGTCCGCATCGCCGCGGTCGCAAGCCTAAGGCGTTCGTGGAGGCCGAGAAGGCCGCTGCTGCAGCTGCGGCAGCGGCTCAGGTAGTCGCGGCGACAGCCGAGTCCGTGCCTGCCGACGCCCCGGCTCAGGACGCATCGTCCGCCGAGGATGTCGTAGTCACCGAGGGCGAGGCGGCAGACGTCCGCCCCGGTCGTAGCCGCCGCACCGCGGCAAAGCGCTCGACTAAATCTAAGGCCGCCAAGAAGGGTACGTCCGAAGATTCTGGCGAGACGACTGCCGATGCATCGACTGGTGCCCCCGAGTCTCAGGACGTCGAACAGCCCGCGTCCGAGAAGCCCAAGCGCGGTCGCAAGAAGTCCGCTAGGGCCAAGGCTGCCGAGCAGCAGGCCGAGGCCGAGCCGCAGGGCGATTCCAATGCCGAGGCCAGCGATGATGCTGCGGCTAACGCCGACGCCTCCGCAACCGATGGCGCCGCCCCCGTCGAGGCCGAAGAGAACTCTCGTCCCAACCGTCGTCAGCACAAGCGCAACGACGAGCGCAATGACCGCAACGAGCGCAAGGACGAGCGCAACAACGACCGTCGCAACCGCCAGCGCGATCGCAAGCAACGCAACAAGGAGCGTAATGCCGCTCCCACCGAGCCCACGCTTTCGCGCGAGGAGCTCGCTGCCATGAAGGTCACCGAACTTCGCGAGAAGGCCAAGGAGTTTGAGATCGAGACGACCGGCAAGAAGAAAGCCGAGCTCGTCGAGGAGATCTACACCACTGCCGCGAAGGCCGAGGGCTTCCGCGACATCAAGGGCATTCTGCAGATTCGCCCGGACAGCTCCGGCATCATCCACGCCCATGGCTACATGAAGTCCAACGACGACGCTTTCGTGCCTGCCTACCTCATCCGCTCCGCGCGCCTGCGCACGGGCGACGTCATCGAGGGCTCGCTGCGTCCTTCGCGCGGCGGCGACAAGCGCGCCGGCCTCGCCAAAATCACGACCATCAACGGTCTTGACCCCGAGCAGATTCGCAACCGTCCCAAGTTCGGCGACCTCACCCCGGTCTATCCCAACGAGCCGCTGCGCATGGAGCACGGCAAGGACTCTATTACCGGTCGCGCCATCGACATCGTGTCACCGATCGGCAAGGGTCAGCGTGGCCTGATCGTGTCCCCGCCCAAGGCTGGCAAGACCACGATCCTCAAGAAGATCTGCCAGTCTATCTCGATTAACAACCCCGAGGTGCACCTCATCTGCCTGCTCGTCGACGAGCGCCCCGAAGAGGTCACCGATATGCAGCGTTCCATCAAGGGTGAGGTTGTAGCGTCGACCTTCGATATGCCCGCCGACAACCACACCCGCGTGGCAGAGCTCGTCATCGAGCGCGCCAAGCGCATCGTGGAGCTGGGTGGCGACGTCGTGGTGGTGCTCGACTCCATCACGCGCCTCGCCCGCGCCTACAACTTGGCGGCGCCCGCCTCGGGCCGCATCCTTTCGGGCGGCGTCGATTCGGCGGCATTGTATCCGCCCAAGCGCTTCCTGGGTGCAGCCCGCAATATCGAGAACGGTGGCTCGCTCACCATCCTGGCCTCCGCGCTCATCGACACCGGTTCCAAGATGGACGAGGTCATCTTTGAGGAGTTCAAGGGCACCGGCAACATGGAGCTCAAGCTCGACCGCGACCTGGCCGACCGTCGCATCTTCCCGGCTATCGACCCCGTCGCCTCGGGTACGCGCAACGAGGACCTGCTGGTCGACGAGCAGATGCGCCCGTTTGTCTTTGGCCTTCGCCGTATCCTCGCCGGTATGAACAATACCGAGCGCGCGGCCGCATCGTTTATCAAGGGCCTTAAGGGCACCAACACCAACCAGGAGTTCCTGGTGCGTTCGGCCAAAAAACACAGCGACTACGAGCAGACGTTCTAAGTCGCCAGCCGCACGCGGCGTTATCGCCAACGCGATGAAGGGTCGGGGCTTGCGCCTCGGCCCTTTTTATATCGCCACTCGGCGCCAATTATCGACCATAAGACCGGCGAGCAGCGGGTTTCCCGTTTCAATCCGACAACATCGCTTGCAATCGAAGGAGCGGTTTCGCATAATAGCTTTTAAGCTTCGCGACGGAAAACGCAGATGAAACGAACCATATACCGTTGCTTTGGGGCCCAGACCCCGCTTCATCTTCTCTCGCGCAGCCAACTGAATGATGCGATTTGGGTGCTGGAAGATGGGGAGAGCTCATGGCTTCTTCTGATGCAACACAACGAGCAGTCCTTGCCGGACTTTCTTGCGGGATCGGCCTTGCCGCCCCCGTGGTGATGTATGCCGCGACGCTGCCGTTTTCGTCGGTGAACGAGACGGTGGTTGCAGGTGCCGTTCCCTTTGCCGTGGGCGCTGTGGCGGGTGTGGGCATCTACGCCGCCTCGCTGGGCATTTCCGAGTACCGTGCCCAGCGCGAAGAGCGCCTGTTCGAGCCCGATGCCATCGGCGGGGCCGCTAACGTCAACCAGTATCGCAGCGAGTTCAAGACGGCCTCGATTCCCGCGCAGCAGCAGGATGCGGAGTCTTATACTGCGGCGCCTGCCGCCCAAGCCCAATCCGAGCAGTCTTCCTCTGCTTTCCTTTCTGGCCTGACCGGTGCCTTCCAGCGTCGTCATGCCGATGATGGCGTTCCCACCATCGCTCGCGCTGCAGACGCCATGGACGAGGCCGAGGCCTGGTCCATGATCGATAGCATGCTCGACGACGACTCTCCGGTCAGCTGCGATCCCGCGCGCTCGCGCGACGTCTATCAGGTCGCAATCGATGAGCTTACTAACGGTGGCCAGACCGGCTCTTACAACCGCGATGACATCGCTGCCGCTGCGCGCGCCGTGTCGGGCTCCCAGGCCGCCCCTGCGGGCAGCACGGCTGCCTTCGTGGCGCTCGTTGCCAATGCGGCTGCCAGCAATGCCTATAGCGCCACCTCCGCGGATGCGAACGCTTCTGCCGACGACACTTCGTATGTTGACGAAGCCATGGCTGCCGACGAGGAGACTGTTGCCGCTCGCCGCGCCGCCGAAAGCTCGCTGTGGGGTGCTCCTGCCCAGCAGCAGGCGGCTGAGGCTGCGCCGTACAACGCGAATCTTGCCAGCATGCCCATCATTTCCGACGCCGCGGGCGTCGATCTCGACGATCTTGACGAGCCCGCTGCCATCACCGCATCGATCGATGCCCAGGATCGCATCGACACCGGCGACCTTCCCGACGCCTCGCTTGAGGTTGATGTTCCCATGGCCGATTACTCGGGCCACGAGGACATGTGGGCCGCTGCCACCGCGATTTTGGACGAGATCGACGAGCCTGCCCCCGTTGCGGCCCCCGCTCCCGTCGCTGCTCCCGCCTATGTCGGTCGTCACAGCGCCGTGTTCCCCGAGGATACCGCCCGTATCTCGCGCGAGAGCATTGAACGTGCCGAGGCCATTGCCGCCGGCATTATGGAGAACCGCCGCCATGAGCGTGTCAATCAGATCCTCGAGGAAGAGATCGAGCGCCTGCAGTCCTCTACTGCCAAGCGTACGGGCCGTGCCTACCTGAGCGTTATCGAGGGCGGTACCGCCAGCTTTGCGCCGCTTCGTGCCGAGGCTTAGCTTTCGCATGGTGAAGCTCAATCGAAAATGGGCGGTCGCGACCTGCCTGATGGCGCTTTTGATTTGGGGTAATTCGCTGGTTCCCGGCTCAGGATCGGGATCGCTGAGCCTGACGGTCATGGAGGCCGTCCGTGGATTTTTGCACGGCGTGGGGCTTCCGTATGAGTGGGTGACCAACTTTGTGGTTCGCAAATGCGCCCATTTTACCGAGTATATGGTGCTCGGCATCTTGGCGACGCACGCCTTTGACTTCGAGGGCCGGCGCACCTTTGACGTGCTGCTTCCCGCGGCGGTGTTCCTACTGTTGATTCCCTCGATCGACGAGACGATCCAGCTCTTTGTGCCGGGACGTGCCGGCATGATTACCGACGTGATGATCGATTGCTGCGGGGCTGCGACGGGTGTCGCGCTCCGATACCTGTTACGGTCGCTGATATGCGCCAAAAAGACCGCCTAGGACATGTTACTTGGTCCTAGGCGGCCTTGCTTGTTTTGGGCCTTCTGCGGGGCGTGACAGCTCTATCTTGGGATCCGAATCGCGCTACGTCGCCGTGTCTTTTGTCGGTCCTACTGGAGCGCCTTCGCACCCAGGGCCAGGCAGCCCATGATGCCCTGCTTGCCCTCGAGGCTGTTGTTGACGATGTAGTTATCGATGTCGGCCATCTCGGGCGTGACGATGTAGCCGTTGAGCATCTCGGCGCATTTCTTGCGGGCGAGCGGCACGATGGGGGTGTGGTCGGCAACGCCGCCGCCGATAACGATCTTCTGCGGGGCATAGCACAGGATGTAGGTCATGAGCGCCTGTGCCAGATAGCCGGCGAGCAGGTCCATGGCCTCCCGGTCATCGGCCATCTCGCCGGCGGACTTACCGTCCCAGCGCTTTTTGACGCCAGGGCCGGCGATGAGGCCCTCCAGGCAGTTGTCGTGGAAGGGGCAGCCGCTGTGCTCGCCGATGGTGTCGCGCGGGTCGCGCGTGACCAGGATGTGGCCGGCCTCGGGATGCATCATGCCGTGGACGAGCTGACCGCCCGAAAGCACGCCGGCGCCCACGCCGGTGCCGATGGTCAGGTAGACCACGTCGGTGAGGCCCTTCGCACAGCCAAACGTGACCTCGCCCAGGCAGGCGACGTTGACGTCGGTGTCGTAGCCGCAGGGGATGTTGAGCTCGTTTTGGATGCCGCCCAGCAGGTCAAAGTAGCGCCATGCCGTCTTGGGCGTCTCCAGGATCTTGCCGTACTGCGGCGATGCGGGGTTGACGGCGGTGGGGCCAAAGGCGCCGATGCCCAGGGCCGCGATGCCCTTGTCGGCAAACCACGCGTTGACGGCCTCAACCGTCTCCTGCGGGGTCGTGGTGGCGATCTGCTCGCGCTCCAGGACCGTGCCGTCTGCATAGCCCGTGGCACAGACCATTTTGGTGCCGCCCGCCTCGAGCGCTCCGATAAGCTGCTGTTCTGCCATAGTAGTCCTCTCTCTGGGACGAGTTGCTCCGTGACTAAAGTATAGGGCTCTAAACCATTTAAGAAAGCGCTATAAAAGAAGCCTCGCAACGCGGCGGGCGGTGCGAGGCTTCTTTGGTTGCTTTAGTTGTCGGGCCGTCCTTACCCGCGCGGCTTGATTTTATCACGTAGCGACTTGAGGTTCTCCAGCGCCGCGTTAAGCGTTTCGTCGCGCTTGGCAAAGTGGAAACGAATCAGATGGTTGACGGGCTCGCGGAAGAAGCTCGAACCGGGCACGGCGCCCACGCTCACCTTGGAGGCCAAATCCTCGCAGAAGTCGAGGTCGCTGTCATAGCCAAATTCAGAGATGTCCATCATGACGTAGTAGGCGCCCTGCGGCACGTTGTGCGTGAGGCCGATGCTGTCGAGTCCCTGACAGAATAGGTCGCGCTTGGCGGTGTAGAGGTCGAGGACCTCCTGGTAATAGCTGTCGTCGAAGTTGAGGGCGGTGACGACGGCCTCTTGCAGGGGAGCGGCGGCGCCCACGGTGAGGAAGTCATGGACCTTCTTGATGCGCTCGGTGATCTCGGCCGGGGCGATGGTGTAACCCAGGCGCCAGCCGGTAATGGAGTAGGTCTTGGAAAGCGAGCTGCAGCTGATGGTGCGCTCGAACATGCCGGGCAGCGTGGCCATATAGACGTGCTCGTGGGGCGCATAGACGATGTGCTCATAGACTTCGTCGGTGATGCAGTAGACGTCGTACTTTTTGCACAGGTCGGCGATAAAGGTGAGCTCCTCGCGCGTAAAGACCTTGCCGCAGGGGTTGGACGGGTTGCACAGGACAATGGCCTTGGGATCGTTGTCGCGGAAGGCCGCCTCGAGGACCTCGCGATCGAAGTCGAAGGTGGGCGGGTTCAGCGGCACGTAGATGGGCTCAGCGCCCGAGAGGATCGTGTCGGCGCCGTAGTTCTCGTAGAACGGCGAGAAGATGACGACCTTGTCGCCGGGGTTCGTGACCGTCATCATGGCGGCCATCATGGCCTCGGTGGAGCCACACGTGACCACGATGTTCTCGTTAGGGTTGATCGGCATGCCCATAAAGTGCTCCTGCTTGGCGGCGAGCGCCTCGCGCATGGCCTGGGAGCCCCAGGTGATGGAGTACTGGTGATAGAGCGGCTTGGGGTTGGTGGCAATGGTGCT
Source organism: uncultured Collinsella sp. (assembly GCA_934654515.1). Classification (GTDB taxonomy): domain Bacteria; phylum Actinomycetota; class Coriobacteriia; order Coriobacteriales; family Coriobacteriaceae; genus Collinsella. Next base: position 27,452 of record CAKUGA010000011.1, read on the forward strand.
GAGGCTATTGAGCAGCTGCGCCGGGGGATCGAAGTCAGGGAAGCCTTGCGAGAGATTGACGGCGCCGTACTTATTAGAGATACGCGTCATGCGGCGGATGACCGAATCGGTGAATGTCGCCGTGCGGTTGGAGAGTTCTTTCATGCCTGTCCTTTCGAGCATTTGCAGTGGGGCAAAGTTTACTCCTATGAAACCGATGGGATTTGCTCGAAATGGGCTCGAAAAACTCTTTTCAAAATTCTTGAAAATTGGGGCTTGCATCGCGTGGCGTTCCTTGCAATAATAGTCGAGCGCGAAGCGCACAGGACACGGTGGGTGTAGCTCAGTTGGCTAGAGCGACGGGTTGTGGTCCCGTAGGTCGAGGGTTCGAGTCCCTTTACCCACCCCAGTTCTTGCTTCGTGTTGATATCGGGTCGTTAGCTCAGTTGGTAGAGCAGGGGACTCTTAATCCCAAGGTCCAGGGTTCGACCCCCTGACGGCCCACCACACGATATCTCTTCTAAAGTCCGCCACAACGGACTTTAGCTTTGGGTCGTTAGCTCAGTTGGTAGAGCAGGGGACTCTTAATCCCAAGGTCCAGGGTTCGACCCCCTGACGGCCCACCAAAGCACGTTAAGACGGTCAACGAAAGTTGGCCGTCTTTTTTTGTTGACCTCGCATGGGGTCGATCCCGAAAGGGCGCGGAGCTGAGGAAATGCGAAAGCATTTACCAGCGCAGCGCGCAAGGCGCTTTAGCGCCGCAGCGATCGCCCGCGTAGCGGGCTGACGCTCTGACGGCCCACCAAAGTAACTCGGTATATTTACAAATTGAGCCTGCCCTGTGGATCGGTGAAGCCGTCCGTACCCTCTTTGAGCTTTTCCTCGTCTGCCTTCACGCGGCGCTCGAGTTTCTTCGTGTCCTCGGCGGGCGGTAGATTCTCGGGGACAATTCCGCGGTCGATGAGGCTGCCGCGCACACTTGCGTTGTTTTCGACGTGCTCTTGCTTGATCTGGTTTAGACCGTACAGGTCGTGTTCCTCGGCGTTGAAGGCGGTCATCGAGTTCGTGAGGTCTTTTGCTTTGATGAGAACATCGGCTAACCTGTCCGCTAACGCCGCACTCTTGGGCACGCCGAGTTGCTGCTTCATTTCCGCTGTGCTTTTGCCGCCGAATAACGCCTCATCGCCCTTTGACTTGATGATTGCGAATCCTTTGGAATCCACGCCGCGTTTGAACGCAATACCCGAGAGCTGTTTCTCTGAATCGGATAGCGAGTGACGAGCTTGAAGACGTTGAATCTCGGCGAAGCGTTGCTCTATAAGCTCCTGACGGCGTGTCTGCACGGCAAAGTATGCCTGGGCGAGTGCAATTTCCGGTTTGTTAGGGTCTCCGTTTTGGGCGATTAAATAGCATGCGTAGCGCGTTAACTTGTAGTCCTTGACGGCTCGCGTTGCAACACCGGCGTCTACCATTTTGCTGGCTTCAGCAAAATGGGCGGCAACAGGCATTTCATTAGTTTCGCACGAGGCCATGGCTCTTTTCACCGCTGTCTCGAAGTTGCGCCATTGGGTATATCCGAGGGGTTCCATTAAATCTCGTGCGAGCCAATACTCAACACCGTCTTCCGTATGGGCGTAGCTATCAAGTTCGACGCGCCACTTCTCGATATCTCTACTGTCCATTTCTCTTCCTCTCTAGTACGTTGTCTACACGGCTTTACCCGCTCAATATTCAGAATAAGAATACGAGCTCGTGCGGACACGAATGGGCCCCGTGAGCGTATACGGGGCCCATAAAAATCGTGAAGTTGTGTTCTGCTTTAGATTCGTGTCCAGCTTAGTCCGCTCGGTAGTGCGATCCGAGGCTTTCGGTTCGTTTGCGCATGGCTTTGATCATCTCGGTTGCCAGCTGAATCTGCGATTGCAGGCGAGCGAGGGCCGCGATTTCGCTGTCTTGGGCGTTTTGCATTCTCAAGGCTTCGGATTCGGACTTCAGACCTTCAAGTTCATGCAGCGCCGAGGACAGGCCCGACTCGGTACGGTTGATCATGCAGTAGGTACTCATCGTGCGTTTGAGGCTGCGTGTCAGGCGCTCTGCATCTGCCTTGGCGAGGCCGCGCTGGGGGAGGGCGACATCCGTCTTCAGGAGCGTCTCAGAGGCGTCCTGTGCCGCTTGCGCCGCCGATGCGCCGGCAATGCGTCCAAAGACGATGCCGTTGGCGCTCGACAGGCCGCCGATACGGTCGGCACCGTGCATGCCGCCTGTCGCCTCGCCGCAAGCGTAGAGGCCCTCAACGCCCGTGTACGCTGTCTTATCGATCTTGATACCGCCATTAGCTGCGTGGGCGTACATGGCTACACGCATCTCGTCGGTCGGGGCGATGCCGTGCTCGTCTTGCAGCCAGGTGGCAAAGGTCTGCACAAATTCGGGAACATCCTTGTCAGGGAAATCGTAGTGTAGTGCCAGACCATCGGCACCCGCTTGGTCGACAACGAGGTCGATAGCACGAGAATCCAGGCGCGAAGTGAAGGGGCCGTATCCGGAGCGCTGCTCAAGCAGATCACCCAGCTTGTCGTCAACAATATCGACCGGCTGATCGAACTTGACGTAGCGCCAAGTCTTCTCGTTGAAGACCAGGTTGCGCTTGGGTTCAATGAAGCCGGGCATCATCTGCATGAACTCTATATTAGTAAGCGTTGCGCCGTGTGCCAGCGCGATGGCCTGTGAGGAGCTGAGCACGTCGGCCGAAGTGAGACTGCGCTCGAATAGGCCACCCGTACCGCCCGCAGCGATGATAATGGCCTTGGCTGCCATAGACACGAGTTGCTCGCTTGTGCGGTCGTAGAGCACGGCGCCGACAGTCTTTCCATTCGTATCTTCAACAAGGTCTATAAGCTCGTGGCGGGGGAGCAGGCGAATGCCGAGAGACTCGACCTGGGCCGTACACGCGTCCTCAAGGGACTTGCGGGTGAGGCCGCGCCACATTCGCGTCTTGTGGTCGAAGCAGGGGATAAATTGCTTTTGCTGGGCGCTCTCGGCGCTTTGCGGACGCTGGAGCTCAACACCCAGATCCTGCTCGAGCCATTGGATGGCCTTAGGAATACCGTGGACAAACGTCTGGACGAGCTCGGGGTCGGCAACGCCGCAGCCCACGGCCTGGATAGTGTCGATGAGGTCCTGTTCGTCGTCTTCGTCGACGGGGCCAATAAGGCCGAGACCCCAGGTGCCCGGGAAAAAGCTCGATCCGCTCATAGTTTTACCGGCGCTTGCCACAGTGACGGTTGCACCCGTGCGTGCCGCTTCGATGGCGGCGCAAAGGCCCGCAATGCCAGATCCAATTACCAGTACATCAGTCGATTCCATCGGATTCCTTTCTCGTCCGGCGCATTGTCGCATGGGTGATCGGCAAAGGTATCGCAAAGATTGAATAAATCGGTAAAGGGCGAATATGGCAGGTGGGCGTTAGGGCTGCTTGGCGGCTCCTTCTCATCACATCTCGTATTTCGCCCCAACTGATATATTGGCATTAGCTACCCTGCGACAGCGCAAACAAAAAGAGCCGCTACCTCGAAAGGTAGCGGCTCCAAAGCTCAAATATGTGAGCATCGCGCGGGCGCGATTAGGCCTTGAGGGCCTCCTCGACGGCGACAGCGCAGGCGACGGTGGCACCGACCATGGGGTTGTTGCCCATGCCGATGAGACCCATCATGTCGACGTGCGCAGGCACGGAGGAAGAACCGGCGAACTGGGCGTCGGAGTGCATACGGCCCATGGTGTCGGTCATGCCGTAAGAGGCAGGGCCGGCGCCCATGTTGTCCGGGTGCAGGGTACGGCCAGTGCCGCCACCAGAAGCGACGGAGAAGTACTTCTTGCCAGCCTCGATGCGCTCCTTCTTGTAGGTGCCAGCGACGGGGTGCTGGAAGCGCGTGGGGTTGGTGGAGTTACCGGTGATCGAGATGTCGACGTTCTCGTGCCACATGATGGCAACGCCCTCGCGGACGTCGTCGGAGCCGTAGCAGTTAACGGCAGCACGGGGACCATCGGAGTAGGGGATGGTCTCGACAACCTTGAGCTCGCCCGTGTAGTAGTCGAACTGGGTCTTCACATAGGTGAAGCCGTTGATGCGGGCGATGATCTGAGCAGCGTCCTTGCCCAGACCGTTGAGGATGACGCGCAGCGGCTTCTTACGAGCCTTGTTGGCGTTCAGAGCCAGGCCGATAGCGCCCTCAGCGGCAGCGAAGGACTCGTGGCCAGCCAGGAAGGCGAAGCACTCGGTGTCGTCGGAGAGCAGCATAGCGCCCAGGTTGCCGTGGCCCAGACCGACCTTGCGGTCCTCGGCGACGGAGCCGGGAACGGTGAAGGCCTGGATGCCCTCGCCGATGATAGCGGCAGCCTCAGAAGCGGTCTTGGCGCCACGCTTGACAGCGAGAGCGCAACCGAGGGTGTAGGCCCACTCGGCGTTCTGGAAGGCGATGGACTGGGTGTTGTTGACGATCTCACGCGGGTTGAAGCCCTTGTCGGTGCAGATCTGCAGAGCTTCCTCGAGGGAGGCGATGCCGTTGTCGGCGAGGCACTTGTTGATCTTGTCAGCGCGGCGCTCGTAACCTTCGAACGTAACAGTCATAGTTATTTCCCTCCCTTTCTACTCGTGAACCGGGAACACGCTGGCGACGGAGTGAGTCTCCTCGTCGGTGCGCGGGTCGATGTACTTGGCAGCGTTCTCCCACTGACCATAGTGGCCCATAGCGCCAGCGATGGCCTCCTCGGGGGTCTTGCCGGCCTTGACGGCGTCGGTGAACTTGCCGAGGTTCAGGAACTCGAACGCGATGATCTCATTCTTGTCATTGAGAGCCATGCGGGTGACGTAGCCCTGAGCGAGCTCGAGGTAACGAGCGCCCTTGGCCTTGGTGCCGAACATGGTGCCGACCTGAGAGCGAAGGCCCTTGCCGAGGTCGTCGAGGGAGGCGCCCACGGGCAGGCCGCCCTCGGAGAACGCGGTCTGGCTGCGGCCGTAAACGATCTGCAGGAAGATCTCGCGCATAGCAACGTTGATGGCGTCGCAGACAAGGTCGGTGTTGAGGGCCTCGAGGATGGTCTTACCGGGAAGGATCTCGGAAGCCATGGCGGCAGAGTGGGTCATGCCCGAGCAGCCGATGGTCTCAACGAGGGCCTCCTCGATGATGCCGTCCTTGACGTTCAGCGTGAGCTTGCAGGCGCCCTGCTGAGGTGCGCACCAACCCACACCGTGCGTAAGACCGGAGATGTCGGAAATCTCCTTAGCCTGGACCCACTTGCCCTCCTCGGGGATGGGTGCGGGGCCGTGGTATGCACCCTTGGCAACGGGGCACATGTTCTCCACTTCCTGTGAGTACTGCATGCCTCTCCTCTCTATCGTATTGGCGTCCCGTCTGGGGGTCGTGGCTGGCGATTGCCGGGCGACCCTTCGAAAGGGACATGACATGCAGCCCCTATAATACCGCGAAATGCACGGAATATTCGGCGAACGGCTCAGTTTTCGTAGCGAGATGCGCGGAACTTTCAATTGAAACGATTTAAATGAGATATATTCATCAGAAGCGCGCGTTCCATTTTTGTCGCTTTTGGTCATCTTGCGGAAACGTTGCATTGTCTGACCTGTGCTGCGGTGCCGTTCGCCGGTTGTTTGCTGCCATTTGCCGTGCGCGGATGCCATTTTACGTGTTTGTTTTGATAGCACGCTTCAATCGTGGTGTATTGGAAGGCGCAAGTTGATCCCGCTGAAGGGGGTGCCATGCAGCGCGTTTGGAGAACGGTTACCGGCTTTTACCATGTTTCGGCCCGTGGCATCGGAAAACAGATCATCTTTGAGACCGATGACGACCGGTGGGAGTTTTTGGAGCTGATGCGCGACTGCTGCCACGATGCCCAGGTAACGATCGTGGCATGGTGTCTCATGGGCGACCACGTGGATCTGGTGCTTTTGGATTACGAGGACGAAATGAGCGCAGCCATGCAGCGGTTGCTGCTGACGTATGCTCGTCGGTTCAATAAACGTACCGGGCGCACGGGCCATCTGTTTCGAGACCGTTTTGAGCGCCGCTCGCTCGATACCGACTGGCAGGTGATGGAGGCTATTCGCTCCGTGCACGTCGATCCGCAGGAGGTGGGCATCAGTCTCATTGAGCGTTATCCCTGGAGCAGCTTTGCCGAGTATCTGCGAGCGTATGACAACGATGCGACGAGGGGATTTTCGGACCCTTCTTGTGTGCTTGAGCTCTTTGAGTCTGCCAAGGGGTTTCTGGATTATTCTCTGTCGATGCCCGATGGTTCCGATCCGGTGATTCACGATATGGATGAGACGGAGTGGGAGCGGCGTGCGTTTGCCGACAAGATGGCGAAGCGCCTGGGCGTTCCGCTAAATGAGCTCAAGACCGTAGCACACGCGCGGCGAGACGGAATAATTTTCGCCCTGCACGATGGCGGCTACACGGTGCGCGAGATTGAACGGTATACGGGAATCAGCAAGAGTACCGTCTCTCGTATCGTGCGCGCTTATGCTCGGGTGAAAGCTCAGGCTGAGGGCTCGGAATAGAAAAAGGCCGAACCGCTCTTGTCAAGCGATTCGGCCAACGAAATTCTTAAGATTTGGGACAAATACTACTGATTATTTTGTCCCGTGAGCATGCCGTCGAGGGTGCGCCAGGCGAGCTCGGCGCACTTGACGCGGGCGGGCATGTGCGAGATGTCCTGGAGCTGGGCGGCTTCGTCCAGGTCTTCCAGGTCCTCTTCGGAGAGCTGCTCGCCGCGGATCATGGCCAGGAAGAGCCCGGCCAGGCGGCGGGCCTCCTCGACCGTCTCGCCGGTGATGAGGTCGGCCATGATGTCGGCGCTGGCCTGGCTGATGGCGCAGCCATGACCGGTAAAGGCTGCCTCCTCGATCACACCGTTCTCGACACGCAGCTGCAAGGTGAGCTCGTCGCCGCAGCTGGGGTTGATGCCGTCGTGCTCATGCGTGGGAGCGTCCATCTCGTACTTGTAGTCGGGGTGTGAGTTGTGCTCCATAAACGTGGTGGAGGTGTACAGATTACCCATTGAACGTGCTCCAAACATGATGCAGGCCGGCGATGAACTTGTCGATATCGGCCTTGTCGTTATAGAAGGCCACGCTGGCGCGACAGCAGGCGAGGTTCTCGACGCCTAGCCAGGTGAGCAGCGGCTGTGCGCAATGGTGGCCGGCGCGGATGCACACACCGTCCATGTCCATGATGCTCGCGAC
>CAKUGA010000012.1 GCA_934654515.1 uncultured Collinsella sp.
CCGTGGGCGATATTCTGACGGTCGAGTTTACCGATAGCTTCTGCTATGAGCTTATCGGTCATGTTGTGGAGTAGGAGCGCGTTGTGGCTAACGAGAGCAATAAGGAACTGACGAGTGTCTGGACGCCCGCCAATATCGTGACGTGTGTGCGCATCGTCTTTATCCCGGTGTTCATGATCGTGTCGGCGCTGTCTCACATGAGCGTTGCCGGTACGGATTGGAGCACCTTCGACGGCCCGCTCGCCGCCGCAGCCTTCATTCTGTACGTCATCCTGTCGTGCACCGATAAAGTTGACGGCTATCTGGCGCGCTCGCGCAACGAGATTACCGACTTCGGTAAGTTCTTGGACCCCATCGCCGATAAGTTGCTCGTGTTCTCGGCCTTGCTGCTATTCTTGGACTTTGGCGCCGTGTCGGTTTGGTCCGTGTTCATCATCTTGTTCCGCGAGCTGCTGGTAAGCGCCCTTCGCATGGTTGCGAGTGCCGCCGGCGTGGTCGTTGCGGCCGATAAGCTCGGCAAGTATAAGACGGCGACCACGATGGTCTCCATCTGCGGTTACCTGTGCGTTTTTGCGATGGCCGGCTTGCACCTTGGCCCGGTGGCGCTGACGCTCGGCATCTACTCGGTGTCGCGCTTCTTGTACGCCGTTGCCGTTGTCTTGACCGTTATCTCGGGCGCCCAGTACTTCTGGAACTGCCGCAAGATCGTCTTTTCGGTCTAGGTCCTGGTGGGTATGACGGACTCTTTTGAGCAGATTTCCGCATATAACGAAGAGCTGGCGCGCGATATTGTCGAGCGTGCGAGCGCTCGGGGCGTGACGGTTTCGACGGCTGAGTCGCTGACGGCGGGTATGATCGCCTCGACGATTGCCGATATCCCGGGCGCCTCGGCGGTGCTGCGTGGCGGTGCTGTGACCTACTGCGATGAGATCAAGCATCGCGTTCTGGGCGTTGAGCGTGAGACGCTCGACCGCTATACCGCGGTGTCGCATCAGACCGCGCGCGAGATGGCGGCGGGTTCGCTGGAGCTGTATCAGAGCGATATTGCAGTGAGCGCAACGGGTTATGCCGGCCCCGGCGGCGGCACTGAGGACGATCCGGCTGGCACTTTCTATATTGGCTGGGCGTATCGCGCGGCTGATGGGGAAGTGCCGGTCGTGGACTCTGTGCGCTGCCACTATGAGGGCGACCGTTCGTGTGTTCGTGCCCATGCGGTCGCGGAGGCATTGGGACGCATTGCCCTTGTGCTCAACTATATGGAATAGACGTGTTTTAAGGGGCCTTAGGGCCCCTTAATTGTGGAGATAGGGACCTCTGACAAATTCAGCGTTTTTGCTGGTCATAGGTTTATTTTCGCCTTCCTTGCTTATATTTGGCCCTATGTGGTCAAGCATTTGGTCAGTATTTGGTCGGCGTTTGGTTGGGTTTTGGAAAGACTGCCTGCATATGATTGGCCTGAACGGTTGACCACGAACAGCCGTTCGTTTATTATCGATGCAGGTTGTTAAGAGGAGGGCTATTCATGGCCAAGAATTCAGGTCCCGTACGTACCGTTCATGCACCCACGACGGGTAAAGAGCGCGAAGAGATGATCGCTACCACCAAGGCTGAGATCGAGAAGAAGTTCGGTCAAGGCTCCATCATGAGGTATGGTGACGGCGGCCCTGAGCTTGAGGTCGAGGCCATCCCCACGGGCGCTCTGGCACTCGATGCCGCTCTGGGTATCGGCGGTGTGCCGCGCGGCCGTATCGTCGAGATTTACGGTCCTGAGTCCTCCGGTAAGACGACGCTTTCGCTCGAGATCCTGGCCGAGGCCCAGGCAATGGGTGGCGTGGTGGCATTTATTGATGCCGAGCACGCGCTCGATCCCACGTATGCCGCGCGCATTGGCGTGGATATCGACGAGGTACTGATTTCCCAGCCCGATACGGGTGAGCAGGCGCTCGAGATTGTTGACATGCTCGTGCGTTCCGGCGCCATCGATGCCATCGTCGTCGACTCCGTCGCCGCGCTGACCCCGCGTGCCGAGATCGAGGGAGAGATCGGCGATACCACGGTCGGCTTGCAAGCTCGCCTGATGAGCCAGGCGCTCCGCAAGCTTGCCGGCTCGCTGTCCAAGTCCAACACGACGTGCATCTTCATTAACCAGCTGCGTGAGAAGATCGGCGTCATGTTCGGCAACCCCGAGACCACGACGGGCGGCCGCGCTCTTAAGTTTTTCTCTTCGGTGCGTATCGACATTCGCCGCATCGATAGCATTAAGCTTAAGGATGAGGTTATCGGTAACCGCGTGCGCGCCAAGGTCGTTAAGAACAAGGTGGCAGCTCCGTTCCGTTCTGCTGAGTTTGACATTATGTACGGTACGGGCATCTCTAAGGAGGGCTCGATTCTGGACATGGCTGTCGAGTGCGGCATCTGCAAGAAGATGGGCTCCTGGTTTGCCTATGGCGAGGACAAGCTCGGCAACGGTCGCGAGGCCGCCAAGGGGTTCCTGCGCGAACACCCCGATTGCGCCGACGAGATTGAGCATAAGGTCCGCCTTGCCTGCGGGCTTGAGTTTGACGACGATGCTCCATCCGAGGTCGAGCTGACCGATCAGCCTGCGTCTGAGGAGTTTGACGAGCTTTACGCCATCGATGGTTCCGCCATGCTCGATGATGACGACGAGTAGCGGTTACGCTCATGTCGTATACGGTGACCGAGGCCACGGTCGTCTTTCCCGATAAGAAGGCGGCCTCCTCGTTCTCGAGCGGGTATGCGTCCAAAAAGCCTTGCGCACATATCGATTGTGAGCTTGAGGGCGGTTTTGAGCGGTCCATTTGGATTCCCGTGCGGGTCGCGCGGCTGTATGTCAAAAACCGCCCCGATCTTCCCTGTGATTGGGATAACTTTCGTGAGGCTGTGCAGCTCGTCGAGCGTAAATGTGCACTTACCATGGTGACTGAGATGTTATCGCGCCGCGACCATGCGACTGGTGAGGTCCGTGACAAGCTGGCTCGCTACGGCTTTCACCAACCCGCGATCGATTTCGCCGTCGAGCGCGCCACCGAGTATCACTTTTTAGATGAGAACCGCTTTTGCTCGTACTTTATCGAGGAACGCAAGCGGCGCGGTTGGGGACAGCGTAAAATCGAGACCGAGCTCAAGCGCCGTCATGTCGTGCTCGATGACATTCCCGGTTATCCCGAGGATTATTTTGCCGTCGAAGACGATTTGGCGCGTGCGTCAGCCCTGCTCGCCAAGCGGCGTGTTCCAGAGACGCGCGGATTCGAAAAACTAGTTCGGTTGTTGATGGGCAAGGGCTTCTCGTATCACATCGCCGCCGATGCCGTTAAGGCACGTCTCGATGCCGAACGTGAGGAATGTGCGGTTTAGGCGTATGCGTTTTGTGGCCCTGCCGTTCACGGCGTTTTAGCCGCCGTGCTGGGGCCATTTATTTGACAGTTGTTGTGGTTCAACGTACGATAAACACTGTCATTTGCTTTGTGATATGTGCTCATCTGTGATGAGTTTGTTTATATGTTTATCTGTATCCGACCCGCATAAGCTGCGCCCATATTACTCAAATGTCGCGAGCCGTTCGTAAGGACGGTTCGCTTTGTTGTGTAACGAATCCATAAAAAGGAGTGAGCATGCCTATCATCGCAGCGCTCGTTGGCATCGTTTTGGGTGCCATCGCCGCCATTGCCTACATGCGCACCGCCAAGCAGGGTAGTCTTCACGAGGCCGACGAAAAAATCCAGTCGGCACACGCACAGGCCGAGTCCCTGATCGGTGATGCCAAGCGTCAGGCCGAGACCCTCAAAAAAGAGGCTCTACTCGAGGCTAAAGAGGAGATCATCAAGAACAAGCAGGCCGCTGAGGCCGAGGACAAGCAGCGTAAGAACGAGATTCGTACGCTCGAGAACCGCGTGATGCAGCGCGAGGAATCCCTCGATCGCCGCAACGACGCTCTCGACAAGCGCGAGCATCAGCTGTCCAGCCAGGCCGGTCAGGTCGAGAAGCGCTCCCGTGAGCTCGAGGAGCTCTGCGCAAAGCAGACCTCCGAGCTCGAGCGTATCGCCGACCTTACCCGCGAGGACGCCCACAAGGAGCTCCTCGATAAGGTTCGCGGCGAGGTCACCCACGAGGCCGCCACGATCATTCGCGAGTCCGAGCAGCAGGTTCGCGCCGAGTGCCACAAGACCGCCCAGGAGATTCTGTCTCTGGCGATTCAGCGCTGCGCTGCCGACCATACTGCCGAGGTCACCGTTACCTCCGTGCACATTCCCTCTGATGACCTCAAGGGCCGTATCATCGGTCGCGAGGGTCGCAACATCCGGACCTTCGAGCAGGTTTCCGGCGTCAACCTCGTGATCGACGACACGCCCGAGACCGTCGTTCTTTCGAGCTTCGACCCGGTCCGTCGTGAGACCGCCCGTGTCGCCCTTGAGAACCTCATCGCCGACGGCCGCATTCACCCTGCCCGTATCGAGGAGATGTATCACAAGGCCGCCGACCTGGTTCAGCAGCGCGTGCGCGAGGCTGGCGAGCAGGCTGCCTTCGATACCGGCATCCACGACCTGCACCCCGAGATCGTTAAGACCCTTGGTGCCCTGCGCTACCGTACCTCGTTTGGTCAGAACGTGCTTCAGCACTCCCTCGAGGTCTCTGATCTGTGCGGCGTGATGGCTTCCGAGCTTGGCCTGGACGTTGTGACTGCCAAGCGCGCCGGCCTGCTGCATGACCTGGGCAAGGCAATCGACCATGACGTCGAGGGCCCGCATGCCGTCATCGGCGCCGAGCTGGCCCGCCGTTATGGCGAGAAGCCCGTTATCGTCCACGCTATCGAGGCTCACCATGCCGATGTCGACCCCAACACGGTGCTCGATGTCCTGGTACAGGCCGCCGATGCTGTCTCTGCCTCTCGCCCCGGTGCCCGTCGCGAGTCTGCCGAGAACTACATCAAGCGTCTTGAGAAGCTCGAGGAGATCGCCAACTCCCATGACGGCGTCGAGCGTACCTATGCCATGCAGGCTGGTCGCGAGGTCCACGTCATGGTTCAGCCGGACAAGATCTCCGATGCCCAGTCCACGGTCCTGGCTCACGATATCGCCCATCAGATCGAGGAAGAGATGGAGTATCCCGGTCAGGTGCGCGTCGTCGTGATTCGCGAGAGCCGCGCTGTCGATATCGCTAAATAACATGAGCGACGCGAACGAGCTCATCTCATTTATCGCGTCGATGTCGGGGGAGGGCAACCTTCGCGTCGAGGAGAACCTTGGCGAGGGGTATGTCCGCCTCCGCGTTTCGGAGGCCGAGCGGCGCCAGGCAAAGCACGACATTCAGCATGTCGAGGATATCGTCATCGAAATGCTCCGTAATGCTCGCGATGCCGGCGCCGACAAGGTCTATCTCGCCACGACCAAGGAAGACGGCGTCCGCACGCTTGTCTTTCTGGATAACGGTTCGGGCGTTCCGCAGGATATGCAAGAGCGAATCTTCGATGCCCGCGTTACCTCCAAGCTCGAGAGCATGAAGATGGACCGTTGGGGCGTTCACGGTCGTGGCATGGCATTGTTTTCGATCAAGCAGAACACCGATGAGGCCCGTGTGGTCACGTCCGGTGTCGATCTTGGTTCAGCCTTTAAGGTGAGCGTCGCGGCCGACCGCCTCAGTGAGCGTGCCGATCAGTCCAGCTGGCCCCAGGCCGTCAAGGATGAGGACGGACGTTATGTCTGTGCTCGCGGTCCGCATAATATTATTCGCGCTGCTTGTGAGTTTGCGCTCGAGGAGTTGCGTGGTTGCGATGTCTATCTTGGTTCTCCGTCGGAGATTGCCGCGACCCTTTATGCTCAAGCGTCAAGTCGGCTTGATGCGTCTCGTCTCCTGTTCATTGATGACGAGAGCGAGCTTCCGGTTGTCGATCGTTTAGGCCTTGCTTCCGATGCCGAGGACTTTATCCGTATCTGTTCGGGTTTGGGTCTTGAGATGTCCGAGCGCACGGCCCATCGCATTTTGGCAGGGCAGATTAAGCCCGTTCGCGGTGTGACCGCGCGTCTGCTGCGCGAGCGTGATTCGTCCTCGCATGCGCCGGCTCCTGTTGATCTCGCGAAGGATCGTCGCGGGCTACGTATTGCCAAGGATGACATGGCACAGTTTTCGCGTGCTGTGGAACGCGACTTTAATGACCTTGCTGCCCGGTACTATCTCAACCTTTGCGGTGACCCAAAGATTCGTGTTTCGCGTGATCGAATTACCGTGACCTTTGATCTTGCCAAAGAGGAATAGTGCCTTTACCGAGTCCACTCGGTACGATACAGTTATTGCAGTTAAAACGTACTTTTAAATGCAGGAGTTTCTTCATGGATTGCCTGAAGGTATCAAGCAAATCATCGCCCGCGTCCGTTGCCGGCGCCATCGCCGGTATGGTCAAGGATGGTGTACCCGTCAACATCCAGTGTGTCGGCGCCGGTGCCGTCAACCAGGCCATTAAGGCCGTTGCTATCGCGCGCGGTTTTTTGATTCCAACTGGTTTTGATATTTCCTGCGCGCCCGTGTTCTCCGACATCCTCATTAACGGGGAGTCGCGCACGGCCATCCGCCTTTCTATCTATGTTCACCAGATCAATCGAGCTGCTATGGATAACGTCGTCATGGATGATGTTAAGCCTGTGGCATAGCTTCTGCTTGCCTCGTTTCGCTCCCCATCGTTAGGACTTATGCACATGGACCAGCGTTCCGTACGCGATATTCTTACCGGTAAAACCTACTTTATCCGCACCTTTGGCTGCCAGATGAATCAGCACGACTCTGAGCGCGTGAGCGGTCTGCTCGATTCGTATGGCTGCCTCATGGCGCTCGATCCCGCGCATGCCGATATCGTTGTCTTCATGACGTGTTGTGTGCGCGAGGCTGCCGATACTCGTCTATACGGACAGTGCAATTCCTGTAAGAGCCTGCCGCCTTCGCCTTCTGGCAAACGCGTGGTTGCCGTCGGTGGCTGTATCGCCCAGCGCGACGGCGAGGGTCTGCTTACCAACGTCGATAACGTTAACGTCATTTTCGGCACGCATTCCATTGCGCATGTGGCGGAACTTATCGCCGAGGCGTTCCTTGATGGTAAGCGTCATATCCGCACCAATGAGCATGAGGATACGGACGCCATGAGCATGCCGTGGCATCGCGAGACCCAGTATCACGCCTGGGTGCCCATCATGACGGGCTGCAATAATTTTTGCACCTATTGCATCGTGCCGTACGTGCGCGGTCGCGAAAAGAGCCGCCCCTTCGAGGAGATTGTCGACGAGGTGACCGGTTTGGTGCGCCAGGGCGTGCGTGAGATTACGCTGCTGGGCCAAAACGTTAACTCATATGGTCGCGATCTGTTTGGCAAGCCGCGTTTTGCCGATCTGCTGCGTGCCGTGGGCGATACGGGCGTGGAGCGCATCTTCTTTACGTCTTCGCATCCCAAGGACCTGTTGCCCGAGACCATCGACGCTATGGCCGAGACGCCTGCCGTTATGCCGCAGCTGCACTTGGCCGTCCAGTCCGGTTCGACGCGGATCCTCAAAGAGATGAATCGCCGTTATACACGCGAGGACTATCTGGGCCTTGTCGATCGCATTCGCAACCGCATGCCCGATATCGCGCTCTCGACCGACATTATCGTTGGCTTCCCGGGCGAGACTGAAGAAGACTTTGAGCAGACGCTCTCGCTTGCCGAGACGGTCCGCTATGCTCAGGCCTATACCTTCATCTATTCCAAGCGTGCCGGTACCCCGGCCGCCGAGATTGACGATCCTACGCCGCATGAGGTTATTCTCGAGCGTTTCAATCGCCTGGTTAAGGTTATCGAGACCACGGCACACGAGTATAACCAGGGCGAGCTTCATACTGTGGTTCCCGCGCTCATTGAGGGAACGAGTAAAAAGAACGATGCGGTCCTGCTGGGCAAGAGTCCCAAGAATCAGACCGTGCATGCGCCTATCCCTGAGGGTTACAGCATTGATCAGCTTGTTGGCAAGATCGTTGATGTTGACGTTGACGTTGCCAAGACCTGGTATTTGTCCGGTTCCGTTGTGGGCGAGCCGCGCTAATGGTTTCTCCCGGGGCAGGTCTTTCCGCCGTTGCGATCGTCGGTCCGACGGCGGTTGGTAAGAGTGATGTTGCCGACCGTTTGGCAGCTCGTCTTTCGTCCGAAGTGCTGTCGTGCGATGCGATGCAAATCTATCGCGGCATGGACATCGGTACCGCAAAGATGGCGCCCGATGAGTGCACGGCGCCGCTGCGTCTCGTCGACATTGTAGAGCCGGGCGTGGCGTATTCTGCTGCGCTTTATCAGGCTGACGCTCGCGCGCATGTTGAACGTCTCCTTGGTTCGGGTTGCCTGCCGGTTTTTTGCGGAGGTACGGGGCTGTATCTCAAGGCCGCCCTCGATGAGATGGACTTTCCCTCGGGTGAACTTGAGGACGATCGTCGTGTGGGCTATCAGGAGCTTGCCGAGCGTATTGGCGAGGAAGAACTGCATGCCTTGCTTGCTGAGCGCGATCCAGAATCAGCTGCTGTTATTCATCCCCATAACGTGCGCCGTGTGATTCGTGCGCTCGAGATGAATGATGATGGCGTCTCCTATGCGCAGCAAAAGTCGCAGTTTAGTGTTCCGCACGAGCATTATCATGCCCTATGGTTTGGTCTGACGCGTAATCGCGAGGTGCTCTACGAGCGCATTAACCAGCGCGTCGATCTGATGTTTGAGCAGGGTCTTGTCGATGAGGTCCGCGGTCTTATGGGCCAGGGGCTGGGAGATGCCCTGACGTCGATGCAGGCAATTGGCTATAAAGAGATCATTGATGCTTTCAATGGCGTGATGAGCATGGATGAGGCTCGCGAACTCATTAAGATGCGTTCGCGTCGTTATGCCAAGCGTCAGCTTTCGTGGTTTAAGCGCGATGACCGTATCGCGTGGTTTGATATGGATGAATTGACGATCGATGAGGTCGTTGAGGATATCCTGCATCGTATTGAGGCTGCCTAATGGCCCGTTTCCCCCTTGTTCCCACGGCACCCGAGCCCGAGCGTGCCATTTTAGTTGGTGTTGAGTGGCGCGACAATGCATGGCCGCTCGATCGCTCGCTTGATGAACTGGAGCGTCTTGCCCACACAGCTGGTGCCCAGTGCGTGGCACGCTTGTCGCAGCGTTTGGTAAAGCCGTATCCTAAATCGTTTATCGGTTCCGGTAAGGTTGAAGAGCTGTGCGGCCTGGTGCATCGCATGGATGCCGATGTCGTTATTTTTGACGACGACCTGACCCCCTCGCAGCAATCCTATTTGGAGAAAGCCGTGGGCGAGCCGGTAAAGATTATCGATCGTACAGCACTGATCCTGGATATCTTTGGCCTGCATGCTCAGACGCGTGAGGGACGCCTGCAGGTACAGCTGGCACAGCTTCAATATTTGTTGCCTCGCCTGCGTGGCATGTGGAGCCATCTCGCCAAGGAGCAGACGCGCGGCGGCATCGGCTCACGTTTTGGTCAGGGCGAAAGTCAGCTCGAGGTCGACCGTCGCCTCATTCGTAATAAGATCGCTGCGCTTCGCCGTGAGCTCAAGCAGGTTGAACAGCGTCGCGATGTTCAATCCAAGAGCCGCATTGAGTCACCGGCGTTTCGCGTCGCGTTAGCCGGTTATACCAATGCCGGTAAATCGACGTTGCTCAATCGTCTGACCGGCTCTACGGTACTTTCGCAGGACAAGCTGTTTGCTACGCTCGACCCTACGACGCGTTCGTATCGCCTGCCCGGCGGCCGCGGCATGACGATTACCGATACCGTCGGCTTTATTCAAAAGCTGCCGCATGGTCTGGTCGATGCCTTTAAATCGACGCTGTCCGAGGTGCTGGGTGCCGATCTAATTCTCAAAGTCGTAGATGCGTCTGATGAGGACTATGAGCGGCAGCTGGAGGCTGTCGACCGCGTGCTTGATGAGATCGACGCCGGAGAGCGTTTAACGCTGACCGTATTCAATAAAATCGATCTTCTCGATAGCGTCGATCGATTGAGTTTCCGTCGTCGCTATCCGGAGGCCGTTCTGTTCTCGGCCCAAACGGGCGAGGGGCTCGACGATCTCGTCGACCGGATTGCTCGCGAGGCAGCTGCCACCGATGTGTTGCTCTCCGCTGATATCCCGTATCGCGAGGGCGCTCTCATCACGCTGGTGCATGAGCAGGGAACCCTTCTGCATGAGGAATATCTCGAGGACGGCGTTCGCATTGTGGCGAAGTTGCCGGCTCGTATTGCACCGCGGCTCGAGCGTTATCGCACCGAGTAGACGAGCTCCAAAATGCCCAGAATGATGGGCTGATGCAGCAGATAAAAGGGGAGTGCGTGACGTCCAAGGTTGGCGAGCGCCGGCAGGGGGTTGGCGTAGGCCCAGCTTGGGACGGTCTTATTGATTCCCTGCGCTATGTGCGCGGCGAAGTATCCTGTAAGATACATAAAGATAAACGGGATGATGGGGTAGTAATCACCTGAGACAAACCCAGGGCTCGGAAATCCCAGCCACGCCAGGTAGGGGACAGGGTAGGTCGTTTTGGGGATGCTCCAGGTGAGGGCGAACAACACAAGGCATAGGGGCATGCCCCATCTCGCCGATATCTTCTTAAGGACGGGATCGGTCAACGCCACGATGCCGGTACATGCGGCCATGCAGTAGATGATGCCAAAATTAACCGAATCGTCGACTGAGACAAGTGTTGTTGCCAACCAGACGACGAGTGCTGCTAAGGCGTATTTGGCGGCACGTTTGATATTGTTGCGCGAAAGGGTACACATCCAACCCGCGATAAGCAAAAATACCCAGCTGATGCTGGCGCGCCAGATGTCTTGAAAGACTGACTGGGTAAACCAGGGCATATCCCAGCCGTACAGGTAGGCGAGATCGTAGCAAGCGTGAAAACCTGCCATAGAAATCATCGTAAACCCGCGGACGGTATCAAAGATGGTGATGCGTTTTTGCATTACGAGAACCGGCGCATTAAACCGACAACTTTACCCAAAATAACGGGGTTCGTCGCATAGATAGGCTCCATAGTGTCGTTCTCGGGCTGCAAGCGCACGCGCCCCTGCTCCTTGTAGAACGTCTTAACGGTCGCTGAACCATCAATCATGGCCACGACAATTTCGCCGTTCATGGCACTCTTTTGTTCACGGACGATGATGTAATCGCCATTGAAGATGCCGACATTGATCATTGAGCTCCCATGCACCTCAAGGATAAAGGAACCCTGATCAGTGGCGATTTCGGTCGGGATAGTAAACGTGTCTTCGATATTCTGCTCGGCCAGAATGGGAATCCCAGCCGCGACGCGACCAACGAGCGGCAGCGAGACCGTTCCGCGAGGTGCGGTGGGCTCGTCAGATTTAGAAATTGAGACAGAGGAACCATCCTCGTTAAAGAGTTCCAGGGCGCGCGGTTTGGTGGCATCGCGCTTGAGTAGCCCGCGCGCCTCAAGGGCAGAGAGATGGGCGTGCACGGTGCTGGGGGAGGAAAGGCCCACGGCAGAAGCCATCTCGCGCACGCTGGGCGGATAACCCTTCTCCTGCTGATATTCCTTGATGAAGTCGTAAATTTGCTGCTGACGCTTGGTAATTTTGCGAGCCATCAGGGCATCCTCTCTACCCATGTCAAACAAATGTTCGAATTTTGCTTGACAGGAACAACTGTTCGAAGATAATAATAACCGAACATTCGTTCTCGCGCTAGACATTTTTGTCCGCGCGGCTTGATAAAACTGTTCTCAGCAAAACACGCGAGAGGAGAACATGATGAACGCAACGAATATGGTCCAGGGAAACCTCGCCCTTAAGCTCGAGACGCCTGCAGAACCCACTTTTACGGTTGTTCAGGGTGGCCGCTCCGGCATTCAGCCTTTGACCGTAAAGCCTGCTCGCAATCAGCAGGCTGTAGTCGCGCCGGCCCGCGTTTCCCTGAAGGTTCCGACGATTGTCGCCGTCGCCGTTGCGCTTACGCTCTTCTTTGTCCTCGCTACGTCGGTCTTTAACGCTCGTTACGCTGCGTATGCCGAGTCCGTTTCCAACATTACCTACGAGACTATTCGCGTTCAGCCTGGCGATTCTCTTTGGTCGCTTGCCGAGGAATATCCAATCGAAGGCCTTTCCACGCAAGAGACTTCCGACATGATCCGAAACGTCAATCATCTGGAGCATGGTTCGCTCGCCGCCGGTGCGCATCTTAAGGTTCCCGCTCGTTCGTAATCATTATCGCGCTGCGCATGGTACCCTTGTTATCGTTTAAGAGGAGGTACCATGCGCTGTCCCAAATGCGGCAAGGCACATACCCGCGTCGTTGATTCCCGTATGCAGGAGTCAAATAACACCATTAAGCGTCGTCGCGAATGTTGCTCGTGTAACTACCGCTTTACAACGTTTGAGCGATGTGAAGACCCAATCGAGGTCATTAAGTCAGACGGAACCAAGCAGCGGTTCGATCGCAATAAACTGCTCGTCGGCTTGATGCGCGCCACCATCAAGCGCGATATCGACACTAAGAAGCTCAATGAGATTATCGACGACATCGAGGTCGAGTTGCGCTCTCGCACGCTGACGGCCGTCACGTCCCATGAGTTGGGTGACATGGTGCTCAAGCGCTTGGCCAAGATCGACAAGGTGGCCTACATTCGCTTTGCCTCGGTCTACCGCGATTTCAAAGATGTCGATGAGTTTCTGCAAGAGCTCGACAAGCTAAGGTGATTCCATGTCCAACATTACCGTCAACATAAAGCGTCTCGACCCCACCGTCGAGCTTCCCAAATACGCCCATCCCACCGATGCCGGCTTGGATCTACGCTCCAACGAAGACTGCGTCCTGAAGCCCTTCGAACGCCGTCTGGTGTCTACTGGGCTGGCCATCGCCCTGCCCGATGGCTACGCCGGCTTCGTCCAGCCCCGCAGTGGCTTGGCCATCAAGCAGGGCCTGTCTATAGTCAACACGCCGGGCCTCATCGATGCTCACTATCGAGGCGAGCTTAAGGTCATCCTTATCAACCTGGATCCCTCCAACAACATCCAAATCAACAAAGGCGACCGCATAGCCCAACTCGTCATCCAAGAAGTCCCCACGGTCAATCTCATAGAAGTAGAAGAGCTAGACGAAACCGACCGAGGAAAAGGAGGCTTCGGCTCCAGCGGCGTGGCTTAGTCGCATAGCTTCTTACGTTCGCTCACCTGTGGGAGAGCCCTATATATCATCCCGTGCTCAAACATTCTCGCGGGGCGCTCGTATCCCTCCCGCCCGTCTCTCACACATATCATTCCATGCTCAAACATTCTCGCTTCGCTTCGCTCGCTGCGAAACTGCGCGTGGAACGATATGTGAGAGAGGCGGGCGGGCGGCTACTCGCTTGAAACAATATTTACTTTTCTAGTAAGCCGATTCGACAAAGGGGCTGTCCCTTTGTCGAATCGGCTTACTGTATTTATATTTTCCTGTTTTACCTTTGCAGGTTCTAATGGAGGGGATACCGAAGTAGCTGCTAGTAAGTAAACGCAGCCGCTCTGCCGGAGCCGCCCTTATATCGTTCCACGCGCAGTTTCGCAGCGAAGCGAGAATGTTTGAGCATGGAATGATATAAGGGCGGCTCCGGCAGAGCGGCGGACATTCGACTAGCGGATATGCGCGGGTTTGCCGCCCCAGTAGAAGCGGCAGAAGGCTCGTTTGCGCTTTTGGGGTTTGCCTACGAGCTCCATGGTTGCGATGGCGATGTCTTCGGCTGCGTGGGGGCGGCGTAGTACTTCGCCGTTGATGAGCAGTGCCTTGAGCGACTCAGGATGATCGTGGAGATGACGCAACGTCACGATGAGCTCTCGTGCGGTGGTGACATGCATGCTGGCGCCCATGCCAGTGAGCATGGTGGTGTTGGCCTTTTCCTGGCCATAGGACTTGCCCAGCAGAATCATCGGCAGATGTGCGCATAGGCACTCGGTGACCGTGAGTCCGCCCGATTTGAGGATTGCCAGGTCGCATCCGTGCATGAGGGCCGCCATGTCGTCGACATAGTCCAACACCGTGACGTTCTCGAGCTTCATGGCATCGAAGAGCGTCTTCAACCGGGTGGCATACTCCACGTCTTTGCCGGGCAAAAAGACAAAGTGCATGTCTTCGAAGCTGCGCAGGAAGGGGAGTGTGTGGTCCATCGCCGCGCGAAAGCGGACGTAAGGCTGAGGCAAGCTGGCACCGGCCATTACCAGCACGACGGTCTTGTCGGTGGGGAGGTTGAACTTGGCTAGCTCTTCCTCGCGATCGTAATCCGTGTCGAATCCGGCGCGAATAGGAATGCCGGTAATGCGAATCTTTGCTTCGGGGACCCTACGGGGGCGGAGCGTTTCGGCCATAAATTCGTTGGCAACACAGAATAAATCGGTGTCCTTGTGGGGCCACCATCCCTCGACTTCGTAGTCGGTCGGTACGCAGATGACTGGATAATCGATACCCGTAATGACGCGGGCGCCTACGGCAACATTGGCTGCCGTGATGTGCGTTGCGACCACGGCTATGGGCCTGCGGCTGCGGACATATTCGTTGAAGGCGGGGAACATAATTCGCGACCATGCTGTGCCGCCACCCCAGAGCAGATGTCCCGTAAGCGTATATCGCCAGGTCAGGTCGTAAATGGGGCGCGTGGCTCCCGTAAAAGAAGCCGCGGTTTTATTGCCGTCGAATTTAATACGTCCAAAATCAAGGATATCGAGTACTTCAATCTCAACGTCCTCGGGGATGCCATTGGTGCCGCGGATGAGGTCGAATGCCTGCGCAATCGCATTTGCGGCGGCCTTGTGGCCCGAGCCGACCGAGGCGTGCACGATGGTCACGAGAGGTTTTTGCTGAGCCAAGAGCGTGGTTTTCTTCGATTGGGGAGTGCTGAGCGTAAGCAGGGGAGCGTCGTCGCTCGTCTGCGTCTGATCCATCGATAACTCCCCTTCGACGTTGTAACACGGATTTATCATTGTAGTGCATGAGTGTCACGTTCACGTTAATTTGGGTATGAGCGCAAAGAACGACAACGTTTTGGCGAGAGGACTCTTCATGACTACCGATCAGACGATTGATGTTGCGATTATCGGCGGAGGCCCCGCGGGCTATGCTGCCGCCATTTATGCGGCGCGCGCCAACCTGACGACGACTGTCCTTGAGCAGGGCATGTCGGGCGGACAGATCGCTACGAGCAACGAGATTGAGAATTATCCTGGCATTCCGCTACTGAGCGGTGTCGAACTTGGTGAGCGGTTCCAACAGCATGCTGAAGGCCTGGGGGCTCAGGTTGAATGGAGTATGGTGACGGGCGTCGATTACGATGCCGATGCGGCTCAATTTACCATCCATCATGATATGGGCGACACAGCGGCCAAGAGCGTCATTGCGTGCATGGGCGCCACGCCGCGTCCTGCGGGTTTTGTTGGCGAGGACACGTATCGCGGTCGTGGCGTTTCGTATTGCGCGACGTGTGACGGCATGTTCTTCCGTGGCAAGCAGGTCTTTGTTATCGGAGGCGGCAATTCGGCATGCGAGGAGGCGCTGTTCCTGTCCGACATTGCCAGCAGCGTGACCATCGTGCTGCGTCGCGATCAGTTCCGTGCACCCGAGGGCGTTGTGAATAAGGTTCTTTCTAAGGACAATATTTCAGTTAGGTACCAAACTAGTATTGTTGAGCTTTCTGGTGAAGCGATGCCCACGACAATCACATTCAAGGACAATGCGACTGGTGAAATTCACACTGAGTCCTTTGAACCTGGATCGTTTGGCATCTTTGTTTTTACGGGGACGCAGCCACATACCGAGCTTGTTGAGCATCTAGTCGACCTGGCTCCCGACGGCGGCATTGTCACCGACGATTCGATGGCCACCCGTACACCTGGTTTATTTGCCGCTGGCGATATCCGCTCCAAGCGTTTACGCCAGGTTGTGACCGCCGTTTCGGACGGAGCCATAGCTGCAACCAGCGCATACGCGTTTCTTCGCTGATAAGTACGATAATATATCTTATGTAAGGTTGCTATCAATTAACTAAATAGCGGGACGATGCATCAGCGCACTGCCCCGCTATTTTTCTTGGCAGCTATGTGGTATGCAAAACTAGATAACCTAGAATACAATATAGAAAACGAACGGAGGCCTCTTATGAACCACGTTAAACACGTTATTCCGATGTCCGATTCGTCGGTCAGCATTAAGCCCGAGGATATTCAGCCCACTGTGCTGCCCGATGCATTTATTCAGTCCGAAATCGTGCGCAAACTTAATACGTTGAGTCTGCCGCGCTATAACCAGTTGCCCAATGTGACGCTCTACCGCGACCAGGTCATTGAGTATGTTGCGCTGTGGATGGAGCCACTGTCCATTTGCGTTGAGCAGCCTGTCATTACGCCATCGATGATCAATAACTACGTGAAGGTCGGCCTGGTGCCTGCCCCGGTCAAAAAGCAATATGGCCGCGAGCAGATTGCCCGCCTGATCGCTATCTGCATCTTTAAGCAGGTGCTACCTATTGCTGCGGTGCAGGCGCTCTTTAACATTCAGCGTTTGAGCTACGATGCCCCGACGGCCTTCGACTATGTGGTCGATCAGCTCGAGGCATCGATTCGTTCGGCGTTTTCCTTCGAGCAGATGCCGGTTCCCGATACGGCGCATCAGGTAACGCGGGAGTCGCTGCTTGTGCGCAGTGCAGTTTCATCCTTCGTTTCGAAGGCGTACCTGATGAGCTATCTTAAGTTTAATGGGTTTAATAGCTAGCCAACGTATATAACGGGCGGGACAAAGGGTCATCTGCCACTTTGTCCCGCCCGTATTTTTGCTTAGTTGTACTTTATTGGCCCGAAGCCACGCCCATGCCGTAGCCGATAATGAGTCCATGCATTTCGGCATAGTATGAATCTAGCCCGTTACAGGGCATGATGATAGTCTTGGAGTTTGGCCAGCGCTCCACAATGCGGCTGGCAAGTGCCTGGGCGCCTGCCTCATTCTCGACATGGTCGATAACGACCTTGCCGCCCGTAAAACCCTCGGCTTCCATGGTGTCGATGATCTTGTTGACCATCTTCTTTTCGCCACGCGTGTGCCCGACGAGTTCGATTTTGCCGACTTCACTCGCCGTGCCCAAAATGCGAATATTGAGCTTGTTGGCAATGACGCCGGCTGCCTTAGGGATACGTCCGGCTTTGGCGAGATTTTCGTAATTGCACAAGCTGAAGAGGATTTTGCTGTTTTGTTCCAAGCTATCAAAATAGGCGCAAGCATCTTCAAAGGAAACATCGGGATTGCTTGCCAGATAGCGGTCAAACAGCAAGAAGATCAAATCCATCTTGCCGCCGGCCGCGCGTGAATTGACCAGATGAATCTGGCGGTCCGGATCCTCGGCAAGCACCATATCGCGTGCGGTGGCAGCGGCGTTATAGCTACCCGAAACTCCTTCGGAGATGGGCATACAGATTGTCTTGTCGGCAAGCTTAAAGAGCTCAGCCCACTCCCCTACGCTGGGGCAAGCGCTCGAAGAGGCACTCGACTCCGCTTGTACGGCGCAGTTGAGCTCATGTACATCGAGCGTCAAGTCATCGACAAACTCGCGCTCCCCTACTCGAATTTTGAGGGGTGCAAATGCAAAAATGGTATGAGGTGCGGTTGGCTTCCAATCGCGAAGGTTGCAGCTCGAATCTGAGATAAGTGCCCAGCTCATAGAGGGTCCTTTCTAATTGTTCCTCAACAATTATAGCCAACTTACGAACAATTAGGGATTTATATCTAGTATTCAAAACTAGATAGTACTGCCTTGCGAACAGGCAAATTGGTACAAAAACAATGGACCCTGCAGCTGAAATGCCGCAGGGTCCACATCGTTCGCTGTGATTGATACCTTAGTAGCGAACGAAGATATAGTTGTTGTTCATGCCGGCGGCAACCGAGCTGATGATAACACCCGTGTTGTAGTCGGAAGCATGAATCATCTGACCACCACCGATGTAAATGCCGGTGTGGTACGAGTTGACCACAACGTCACCGGGTTGCGGATCGGACACACGCGTCCAGCCCATAAAGGTACCCGTGGTGCCGAGGCGGCAATAGCGACCCGTGAGGCAATAGCTAACAAAACCAGAGCAGTCGAAACTGTTCGGGCCAATTCCGCCCCAGGAATAAGCGCAACCAAGCTTGCTGTATGCACGCGAGACAACAGAACCGCCATCGACGGACTGGCTCGGAGCAGAAGGCGTCGGAGCCGGAGCGGGCGTGGAGGGCTGCGGCGTCGGAGCAGGTGCCGGCGTAGGAGCCGGAGTGTTGCCGCCCTGGTTGTTGTTATTGCTGGTCTGGCCACCGTTGTTGGTGTTCTCGGTCGTACCGGCAGTTTCGCTGCTCACCGTGGCCTTCTCAGCAGTGCTGGCGTTAATGCCCGCCTGCAGTGCGGCGTTCGCCTCAGCCTCGGCGGCAAGCTCGGCCTGCAGCTGAGAATCCAGGGAGTTTACGACGCTCTGAGCTTCAGCCTGCTGAGCGTTAAGCTCGTCGACCTTTTTCTGCGTGGAAGCGACGTTCTTCTCCTGCTCGGCCTGCTTATCGGTGAGCTGCTGCTTAAGCTCCTTGACCTCTTGAATGGTCTGAGCCTGCTTATCGGAAACTTTGCCGTAGTAGAACAGACGGTTGAGCATATCGCTCAGGTCGTCAACGCCCGTCAGAACCTGAAGCAAGCTCAGACCGCCGGTCTTGTACTCACCGGCGACATAGGTCGAGAGCTTGGCCTGACCATCGGCGATCTCCTGCTGCTTTTGCGTGATCTCTCCGGCAGTCTGATCGAGCGCCTGCGTCTGCGTGGCGAGCTCATCGTAAATCTGCTGGGTTTGGGTACCGATCTGCTCGAGTTTCGTACGAGCAGCGGCAAGGTCGGATGCGGTATCGGCGTAGGCAGGAGCCGCGAGGCCCAAGCCCAAAACACAAGCGAGGGTTGCCGTAGCAGCGCAGCGTGCCATGTTTTTGTGCGTGTTTGCTGTGCGCATGTAGCTTCCTTTCCAGTAACTAAGGGTAACGGCTAGTCTACCGTCACCAGGCTAAAGAGCTCAACATCGTCGTCAGTCGGCGTGAGCTTCTCGCGCGGGTTGAGAAACGCAAGCTCAAGGATACACCCGTAGCCCACAAGCTTTGCGCCCATATCTCGCACAAGTTTACCTGTTGCCTCGACGGTTCCGCCCGTCGCGACCAAGTCGTCCAGAATCAACACGGTATCTTTAGAGGTAATGGCATCGGCATGGATTTCGATAGAGTCGGTGCCGTATTCGAGCTCGTAGCTCTGGCTCACCGTCTTGCGGGGTAGCTTGCCCGGCTTACGTGCGGGAACAAAGCCGGCGCCCAGAGCGACGGCCACGGGAACGCCCACCATAAAGCCGCGAGCCTCGGGACCCACGACCTTGGTGATTCCCATGCCGGCAAAGTGCTCGGCGAGGGCATCGGTCATGGCTTTGAGCGCCTCGGGATTGCCAAAGAGCGGCGTGATGTCTTTAAAGATGACTCCGGGCTCGGGATAGTCGGGGATGTCGACGATTTGAGATTCGAAGTCGTACATTGCATGACCTTTCAATGGGTTGCCGAAATATCAACAGCGGTTATTTGCCCGCGGTGACGGTGCCGGATTGCGAAGGGACGACGACCTTGAGCGGCTTTACGAGAGAATCTTCGTGCGAAGCCGGCGCGGCAGTTTCTTCGTTTTTGGCCTTGGTGGACTCGGAGCGAGCAATTTCCTCATCGAGTGCATCGATGTCGGCGTCCTCGACCACGGCGTTGAGCGATTCAAAAACGCGGTTCTTGAGCAGCGCAGTGTGCACACCCTCGGTCAAGTCGTGCAGTTTCTTAAACGCACGCTCGAGCTTGGCATCGCGCTCGTCGTCGGAGGTATCCATGCCGAGCATGCTCACGAGCACCTGCTCAAACATCGAAGACTCGCGGTTTGCCGACGATACGTACTGACGTAGGTTGCGCGGCTCAATGTGGAAGCGCGACAGCTCCGAGCAGTAACGGATGATAGGAAAATCGCGACCATCGACGAGCTCACGATTCTGCGGACTCTTGATGATGCGAATGAGGTCGTTCTCGGCGAGCGAGCGGATAAACGAGATCTCGACGCCTAGCATATCGGGAATGGTCTCGATGGGATGCAGCTTTTGCTTAGTCTCCTTGGGCTCTGTCTTAAGCGGAACATCGGACAGCAAGCCCACCTCGTAGGCGAGCGTTGACAGGTCCGTGGCGTTTTCCAAGCGCTGCTTAATCACGTTGAGCGGCATGTAGCGAGTCTTCTGCAAGTGCAGAATGACCTCCAGGCGATCAACATCCTCCTTGGAGTACTGACGGTATCCCTTAGGCGTACGATGAGGGGTAATGAGCCCCTCATCCTCTAGAAATCTAATTTTTGAGTTCGAAAGATCGGGGTATGCGCCTCGAAGAAGGTTGACGACTTGGCCGATACTCAAATAGTTGCGTTCGGCCATGCCCTACTCACCGGTTTCGATGCGCTCCGGCGTGCTCTCGTGGTAGATGAGCGTAAACGTACCGATCTGGACGGATGAACCATCGTGCAGCGGGGCTGCATTGACGATGGCACCATCGACCCAGGTGCCATTGAGCGAACCCAGGTCCTCGATGCGAGCGCCGAGGCCCTCACGAATAATGCGCGCGTGGCTGCGCGAAACGGTCATGTCATTGAGGAAGATGCCGTTCGCAGGATCGCGGCCGATGGTGGTCACGTCGTCCTCGAGCTCAAAGGCGGCACCAGTCTGCGGACCCTTGACGATGGACAGAACGGGGGCGGTGATGCGCACGTTGGCCATGAGGTCGGGAACGGTGACATCGCTTGAAGGCACGCGGAATACGCAGGTAGTGTCAGCAGTCTTATCATTCTGAGGCATATTGTTAACCATGTTGTCCATGACAACCCCTAACTTATCGCGGACGAGCCGCAAATAATGAACCGTACGTAATCATACCCCAACGAATCAATCTTCGATTTCGGGGTTCAGAAAGTCGATGTCCTCGTCCTCGGGATGCTCGAGAGCCTGTTTAATGGCCGCTCCGCCCTTAATGGAGTAGATGACAGCGGTGAGCATGGAGAAGATCACGCCGCCATACACAAAGAAGATGCCGAGGGGCACCGAGCTTCCGTTGAGACCCGGGAAGGCCGCGAGGGTTGAAGGTAAAAGGTGCGGGCCGTCAACAATGGGGAACCCGAGCAGCATGAGTGAGAAGCCGGTCATGAGCAGCGCGGTGGCAATCTTTCCGGGAAAGACGACATCGATGGGGCGAGGGTGATAATGACGCACGATAAGCGTGCCGATGCCCAGATAGATGTCGCGGCCGATAATGAGCACACAGACCCAGATTGGCAGTTCTCCGCGGACCACCAGTCCCAAGACGCCGGTGAATAACAGCGCACGGTCGCAAATGGGATCCATGACCTTGCCGAGCCACGAGACCGTCTTGGTCATGCGGGCAATTTGGCCGTCCATCCAGTCGGTGGAGGCGGCGATGGCGTAGATGACGATGGCGACGAGGCGGTTGTTGTCCGTCACAAACAGGTACAGAAACACCAGGGTGAGGATCAGGCGCGTAAAGGTAATGAAATTGGAGATCGTGAAGATCTTATTCGACGGGTAATCGGAGGTGCCGATAAGCTCCTTTTTGATCTTCTTCTTGATGCCCACAGGACTCCCCCGCTGGTAAACGACAAAACTTTCGATACTATACCCGTTCCCGCGATGTCTATCCAGCGCAGCCATAGAGAGTCCAGACATGTGGAGGGTAATTCTGGGCTGCGCGGGATTCTGCATTTGTGTACATCAGCCACCAAAAACGACATTTTTCGGCATCTTTGATGGCTGATGTACACGTTTTGATTCGGTGATTACATCGATCGGGAAAGTTGTTGCCTTAAGCAAATTAATCATGATGTGCGGGTCGAGAAGGGTTGGCGCCAAAAGAACCCAACGGCCGTTACGGCTTCGTTAGAAACGCGCCCCACCATGGATGGTGAACCCGAAAGGTAAGGCGCGCGGGCACGGTGGGTCGGCCCGCGCGCCCGGAAGAGAAAGGATAAACCCATGGGTTATATGCTCGAGACACGCGGGCTCACCAAGCGCTTCGGCCGCGGCGACCAGGCGCAGGACGCCGTGGCCGATGTGAGCCTTCATATCCGCGAGGGCGAGGTGTACGGGCTGCTCGGTCCCAACGGCGCCGGCAAGTCGACAACGCTTAAGATGATCTGCGGGATGCTGCGGCCGACGGCCGGGGAGATTCTCTTTGCCGGGCACGCCTGGCGCCGTGAGGACCTCTACGCAATCGGCAGCCTCATCGAGGAGGCGCCGCTCTACCCCAACCTCACCGCGCGCGAGAACCTGCGCGTGCGCACCACGCTGCTGGGCCTTCCCGAGAGCCGCATAGATGAGGTGCTCGCCGCCGTGGACCTCGCGGACACCGGGAAGAAGCGCGCCGGGCGCTTCTCGATGGGCATGCGGCAGCGCCTGGGGCTCGCGCTGGCGCTGATCGCCCGGCCACGCCTGCTCGTGCTCGACGAGCCCACCAACGGCCTCGACCCCATCGGCATCGAGGAGCTGCGCGACCAGATCCGCGGCTTCGCGGCGGCGGGTACGACGGTGATCGTCTCGAGCCACATCCTCTCCGAGGTGCAGCAGATGGCGGACACCATCGGCATCATCTGCGGGGGGCGCCTCGCCTACGAGGATGCGCTTCGTCCCGGGCAGGACCTCGAGGAACTCTTCATGAGCTTCTGCCGGGAAGGGCGACGAGCGCGCGGGGAGGTGGCGGCATGACGGGCGAGAAAGGCGGCCTGCTCGCGGCCCTGCGCGCCGAGGCCCTGAAGTCGCGCCACGCGGCACCGGTTCGCCTGGCCGTGCTCATGGCGCTGCCGATGCCGCTGCTCGGCGCGATGCCCTACCGGGGCGTGCAGATCTTCAGCGCGTGGAACTACTGGTACGCGCTCTTCCTGCCCGTGTGTCTCTCGCTCGTGGTGGCGTGCGTCGCGCGGGCGGACGCTCGCACGCGGATGCGGGGGCTTCTGGGCCTGGGCTTCCCGCTCGGGCGCGCCTGGTGGGCCAAGGCGCTCTGGTGCCTCGCGCTCTGCACGCTTTCGAACCTCGTGGTCTTCGGCATCTACCTCGCGGGATCGGCGTTCTCCTCGCAGGGCCTCACGGTCGCGGGCACGCTCACGATGCTCCTCTGCGCGCTCGTCAACACGGTGACCGCGGCGTGGATGATCCCCGCAGGGCTCTTTCTCACGGCGCGGCTCGGCATGCTCGCGGGCATCTTCTGCCCGCTCGTCGCGCAGCTCGTGGGTGGGTTCGCCTGGTCGTTGGTGCCGCTGCCGCAGCTCTTTCCGCCGTCGGCGAGCATGGTCATCCCCACGAGCTTCATCCCCGTGCTGCCGAGCGGCGAGCCACTCGCGGCGGACATGGCGCTTGGCGGGGCGCTCGCGGCGGATGGCATGCTCACGCTGGCGGGCCTTGCGGTCTGCGCGCTCGCGTTCGCCGCGCTCACGGCGGCGGGCGCGGCCTGGTTCGCGCGCTCCGAGGAGAGGTGATGGCCATGACACGACTCTCCGACCCGACGCCGCGCATGACTTTCTCGCGGGCCCTGCTCTCCGAGGCCCTGCGCCTGGCGCGCTCCCCGCTCACGGCGGTGCACCTCGTCTGCGGCCTGGCGGCCGGTATTGCCTGCGGCGAGTACTTCTCCGTAGCCCGATGGGACCCGGCGCTGGGCGCGGACGCCTACGTCCAGTTTCTCGGCGCCCTCATGCCGCTCATGTCTGCCATCGTCTGCGGGCTCGCCGTGGACGACGAGCGCGCTGCCGGGCGCCTCGCCAACCTCACGGCGGTCCCCTCGCGCGGGCGCGCCGTCGCGGCGAAGCTGCTCGCCCTTGCGGCGCTCGGTGCCGCCGCGCTGGCCGTGGCGCTCGGCGTGTTCGGGGCCGTGCTCGCCGTCGCTGGGCGCCTGCCGCTCGGGCCCGCTCCGCTTGCGGCCGCCTGGGCGGGCATCGTGCTGAGCAGCCTGCCCCTCTACGCGCTGTGGCTCGGCGTGGCCCTGCGCCTCGGCCGCAACGCCGCCATCGGCGCCGGCGCGGCGGGTATGCTCCTCGCGTTCTTCTCGGTTGGCGGACTTGCGCACGGCCTCATGACCGGCGAGCTCACCGGTGCCCTGGCGACGCCCCTGAGCTGGGTGCCGCTCGCCTGGCCCGCGCGCCTGGGGTCGCTCGGGGTGGAGGCCTTCATCGACGCCGCACGCGCGGCGGGCCCTCTCCTCACGACTGCGCTCGCTAGCCTCGTGCTCACCCTGGCAGCCGACGCCGTCCTTCTCGCCTGGTTCTGCCGCTTCGAGGACGGGAGGGCAGATGCGTAGGAAGCCGCTCGCCGCCGTGCTCGTCCTCCTCTCCGCAGCGCTCGTCCTGGGCGGGAATGCCCTGCTCGACGCCGGCTGGGGGTCGGCGCTGCGCTCGATCGCCGACCGCGTGCTGCCCAACCCTGAGATCGCCATGTGGGCGCCCGCGCCCGAGCCCGGCAGCCACGCGAGCTCCTACGCCGACGCCACCGGGGCGGGGGCAAACTACGTCTACCTGGTGGACGCGGCGGACGACAGAGGCAATGTCCGAGAGCTCCAGCTCATCTTCTTCGGGCGGGAGTCGGACGGCGAGGGCTGGCTCGAGATCGAGGCGCGCGGCGGCTCGGGCGTGCGCTACCGCGCGTGCGACGCGGCCGAGGCACCCGCGGCTGCGCGCAGGGCTCTGGACCGCTGAGCGCGGCGCTAGTACAATTCCGACGGGAGTTTCAGGAGGTCGAACATGGCGAGGATACTGGCAGTGGATGATGAGCGGGCGATCCTCGACGCGCTCGCGCGCGTCCTCGGCCGCGACGGCCATGAGGTCGTCAGGGCGGCGGACCCGACGGCGGTCCCGGGGATGGACCTCTCGCGCTTCGACCTCGTGCTCTGCGACGTCATGATGCCGGGGCTCGACGGCTTCGAGCTCGTGCGGCAGATCCGCCCGGACTTCGACGGCCCCATCGTCTTCCTGACCGCGCGCGTGGCCGAGGAGGATGCCGTGGCCGCCTACGGCCTGGGCGCCGACGACTACGTCCGCAAGCCCTTCGGGGCCGCGGAGCTGCGCGCCAAGGTCGCGGCCCATCTACGCCGTGAGCGCCGGCCGCGCTCGCACGCCCTCTCCTTCGGGGAGGTGCGGATCGACCTCGGGGCGCGCGGCCTCGCCGTGGGCGGCGAGGCCGTGCCGCTCACGCCCACCGAGTACGCCATCTGCGAGTACCTCGCCCGCCACCCCGGGCAGGTCATGAGCCGCGCGCAGATCCGCGAGGCGGTGCTCGGCTGGGAGAGCGACGCCGACGACGCGGCCATATCCATGCAGGTCAGCCGCGCCCGGAGGAAACTCTCCGAGGCCGGCGCCGATCCGATCGCGACCGTCTGGGGGATGGGGTACAAGTGGCAGCTCTGAGGACCGGGGCGCGAGGTCGCGGGGGCATGCCGCTCTCCTTCGTCATCGCGCGCTACTTCGCCTACGCGTTCGCGGCGGTCGCCACGGCGTGGCTCGCCTCGTTCATGGTGCTCTCCGTGGCGATCAACGCGGGCTTCGTCTACGAGGCAAGCTGGGGGCCGGCCAATGCGCGCGAGGTCGCGGAGGACCTGGCACGCGACGGCGTCTGCGGGCAGCAGGACGTGCCGACGGCGTACCGCTACCTCATCCTGGACAAGGACGGATACGTGCTGATGACAGACCTCGAGAGCGCGCGGCTCGAGGACGCTACGGAAATGGCCCGTACGGCACTCGCCGCGGATCCGGGCACAGTGGAGATCGAGGGCGGGGGTTCGGGCCTCACCTACGCCGCGTTCCCGCTCAAGGGCGGCGGGGCCTGCGCACTCGTCAGCGAGTACCTGCCGCAGTGGGTCTCGCGCGATCTCGCCGGCCTGCTTCCCAACCCGCAGAACCTCATGCTCGTCTGCGCCACGGCGGGAAGCGCGCTCGCGCTCGCGCTCGTGGCGCGCCGCGCGAGCCGCGTGATCTCGCGCAAGATGGCGCCGCTCGCGGAGGCGGCGGGGCGCGTCGGCGCGGGGGAGCTCGACTTCGCGGTCGGCAGCACCAACGTGCGCGAGGTGAACGACGTCCTCGCCGCGATGGACGCCATGCGGGCCTCCCTCGCCGAGTCGCTCGAGGCCCGCTGGGCCGCGGAGCGGGGGCAGCGCGAGCAGGTGGCGTCGCTCGCCCACGACCTCAAGACGCCGCTCACCGTGCTGCGCGCCAACGCCGACTTCGTGGCGGAGGAGCTGGAAGACGAGAAAGACGCCGACCTCGCGGCCGCCGCGCGCGACATAGCCGGCGGTGTCGAAAGGCTCGACGGCTACGTGCGCCTGCTCATCGAGGCCTCGCGCGGGTCCGGCGGGGCGGAGAGGGCCCCCATGCGGCCGGCCGAGCTCTGCGAACAGGTCCTCGCCGAGGCCGCCCAGATCGCCCGGGCGCGAGGCGTGACGCTCGACGCGGCCACGGGCCCCGCTGTCGCGGGCGCGCCCGAGGCCCCACTCGACCGAACCGCCCTGGCGCGAGCCGCCGCGAACCTCGTGGCCAACGCCGCCGAGCACGCGCGAGCGCGCGTGGCGGTCTCCTGCGACGTCGCGGGCGGACACCTCGTCATCGAGGTGGCCGACGACGGACCGGGCTTTTCTCCCGCCGCCCTCGAACGCGGCTGCGAGCGCCTCTTCACAGACGACTCCTCCCGCTCCTCGCGTGACGGAGGCCGCCACTATGGGCTCGGCCTCCACGTCGCCTCCGAGGCCGCGAGCGCCCACGGGGGCTCCGTCTCGCTCGCCAACAGCCCCTCGGGCGGCGCGGTGGCCACCATCGCGGTCCCCGTGTGCGGGATCTGAGGGCTTCCTCGATGTCTACCTCGACTGCGATATGTCGCTCGCCGAGGCCGCGACGAGATGGTGTTGCGTCTGCCCCGTTTGGTGCTTCTAGCTCAAATTTGATCTGATGTAAGGCCCGTGCAATCCTGCATGGGCCTTTCTTTTGGCAATTGCTCGACCGATTCGTGGCTTGAAACACATATTATCGAGTTAAGGAGACATGGGGTCATACAGCGGCTCTCAGAGCGCCCGCCGCACTCCCCTACTATTACCCCTGCGGCGTCCTCGTATAGAGCCCATCCTGTTTGGCGTTTCGTTGCAACAGCCCACTTGTCCACCGATCAAGTGAACTACTGGAATAAATACAGCGACACGCTTGTTCGTTACAGTCGCTGTATCTGTGTAAATCTCCGTGATAAATACAGCCCGTACTCGACTGTATACCAGCTACGCGTATGTAGATTCATATCGCGTTAATAAATCGGCTCAAGCGTGTGCAAAACGCGCAAGTAGCCGCAAAAGGCGGTTATCGCGTAGGTAGATTTTTGGCACCCTGTTGCTTAATTAAAATTAAGCAATTGCTTAAAACAAAAAAGGTCAGACACTAGGTGCCTGACCTGCAAACTTCTGGTCGGGACGACTGGATTCGAACCAGCGACCCCTTGACCCCCAGTCAAGTGCGCTACCAAGCTGCGCCACGTCCCGAAGCTTTTGTTTGTTGCTCTGCTCTCGCTCGCAACAGGGAATATATTAACCCGAAACTTTGTCCTTGTGCAAGAACTTTTTTACAAATTTTGAAGCAAGTCCAAAATTGTATCTGCGAGCTGGGGTTTTGTTAGCACAGGAAGTTCTTGCGTACCCGCTGTACTCACGATCCAGGCCTTGTTGGTATCGGTTCCAAAGCCCGAATCGGCGCGCGAGACATCGTTGGCGATAATGGCATCGCAACCCTTGCGGGCGAGCTTGCGCTGTGCGTACTCCACGACGTTATCGGTCTCGGCGGCAAAGCCGATCACGCGGCGCTCGCCCTTCTGGCGCGACAGCTCGGCCAGAATGTCGACGGTCTCGACAAGCTCGATACGATCGAGGCGCTCGTTGGCCTTTTTGAGCTTGTGATCCGCAGGGGCGGCAGGCGTGTAGTCGGCGACGGCAGCCGCACAAATGGCCGCGTCGGCCGTCTGGAAGGCGCTCAGCGCCGCCTGGAGCATCTCTGCGGCGGTCTGCACACGCACGCACTCAACGCCGCGGGGAACATCGAGCGATGTCGGCCCCAGCACGAGTGTGACGGCAGCGCCGCGGCGTGCGGCCTCCCCCGCCAAGGCGATGCCCATCTTGCCCGACGAACGATTGCCGATAAAGCGCACCGGATCGATCGGCTCATGCGTAGGCCCGGCCGTGATGACGATGCGCTTGCCCGCCAGATTCTGCGGGACGGGATTGAGCACCTCACAGATAGCCTCGACGATGTCCTCGGGCTCGCTCATGCGTCCTGTGTCCACGTCGCCGCAGGCGAGGTAACCGCTGCCCGGGCCCACCACATGGACGCCGCGGTCGCGAAGGGTTGCCATGTTAGCCTGCGTGGCCGGCGCCTTCCACATGCCGTTGTTCATAGCCGGCGCGATCACGATCGGTCGCGGCGTGGCGAGCAGCGTGGTGGAAATGAGGTCGTCGGCGATGCCGTTGGCCATCTTGGCGATGATATTGGCCGTTGCGGGCGCCACGACCACCAGGTCGGGCTCTTGAGCGAGCGAGATGTGGTGAATGGGGTCGGACGGGTCGTCGAACAGGCCCACCGCGACCGGCTCGTTGGTGAGCGCGCGGAAGGTAAGCGGCCCCACGAACTCCGTGGCATGCTCGCTCATGACAACCTTGACGCGTGCGCCGCGCTTTTGCAGCAGACGCACGATATTGCACGACTTATAGGCGGCGATCCCGCCGGTAATGCCCAGCAGGATCGTTTTTCCCTCAAGTTGCATTGAATTGTTAGGAGCCGCCATCGTTTAAGCTTCCTTGCTCGGGAGCACCAGCAGGCGGTGGCAGTACGGGCAGTGCGTGATCTCGCTACCGTCGTGGTTAAGGTCGCTCATGGACGACGCCTGCAGCGCGGTGTGGCAGACCGTTGGGATGTTGCCCTGAATGGTCTCGACCGCAAGGCCACGGAACTGCTTAAGCAGACGCTCGTAGTCGGTGAGTACGTCGGTCGGCAGCGTGGCGGCAAGCGCGGTGCGCTCCTTGGTGGCAGCGTCAATCTGAGCCTGCAGGTCGGCGGCCTTGGCGCGGGCGGCCTTGGTATCGGCCTTCACGCCCTCCTCGAACTTGGCAATGATGGCCTGCGCGCGAGCCTCGCGGTCGAGTGCCTCCTTGTGGGCGACGACGACGTCCTTGCGGGTGTGCTCGATCTTGTCCAGGCGCTTGGCCAGGGTGGCGAGCTCGTTCTCCAGGTCCTGCACCTCGCGGTAATCGGAACCGTCGACATGGCGCTTCTTGGCGGCCTCGATGGCGTTGTTGGTCTGGATCTCGGTGGTGTTGAGGTCGTCGAGCTCAATGTCCAGGTCCTTGCGCTGGGCGTAGAGCTTGGTCATCTCGGACTTGAGCTTTACGTAGGTCTTGCGCTTGGAAGCGAGCTCCTTGAGCTCCGGCATATTGGCAAGTTCGCTCTTGTTGCGGGCGAGCTCCAAATCGATCTGTTGCAGCTTGAGTAGCGTAGCGCCGGCGCTCATAAGTTCTCTCCTTTTGTCACAGTCCACCATTGGCAAGGGTTCAGTATTTTAATCGCATGACGGGGGTCGACCCCGGCGTCAACTGCAGAGTTCATCAAGATATCCACGAACGGCTCCTCGGAGCGGTCATGGCCGAGCAAAATTACGGGCAGCCCGCGCAGGGCAAGGTCCTGCGCCACGTGGTAGCCCGCCTCGCCGGTCACGATGACGTCCGCGCCCGCTGCGATGGCAAGCTCTCCAAAGTCGCCGAGGGATCCTCCCAGAATGGCGACGGTGCGGCACGCGTGCTCGGCTTCGCCCCATACGCGCGGGTCGCTGCCAAAGGCCGTGGAGGCGCGGGCGGCGAGATCGCGCAGACTGCAGGGACCGTTGAGGGTCGCGAGTGCGCCCAAGCCGGTGGCCTCGGGGTCGTCCACATGCTCCAGCGAGCTTACGGGCGCGGCGCCCAGCAGCTCGCTCAGGCAGACGCGCGCCTCGTGCGAGCGGTCCAGGTTGGTGTGGAGCGAGATGATGCTCACGCCGCAACGGGCTGCCTCGTACAGCGCCGCGCTGCTTTGGGGGCGCGTAGCATCTGCCGGGCAAAAGGCCTCGGGAGCCTTGATGTAGATAGGATGATGCGTCAGCAGCACGTCGGCACCGGCCTCCTGGGCGCGGTGCACGTTGGCCTCGGTAGCATCGAGCGCACAGGCCACGCCGTTAATCTCGGCTGCAGGGTCTCCAACGGACAGGCCTACGTGGTCCCAGCCTTCGGCATCCGCCTTGGGATAGCGCGCCAGCAGCGCGCGTTCAAGCTCGGCGACAATCATGCGGCGCCTACGATCGAGAGCAACGCCTGAGCAAATTCATCAAGGTCCGCAGGGTTAACGCGGTCATCGAAGGAGATGCGCAGCGCACCAAGCGCCTGCTCGCGGCCGATACCCATGGCGCTGAGCACGTGGCTCGGGTCCATGCTGCCGCTCGAGCAGGCAGAGCCGGCCGAAACCTCAAAGCCGGCAGCATCGAGCTTAATGATGAGCTCCTCGGAGTCCATGCCGTCGACGTAGATCGAAACCATACCCGGCAGGCGATTGGCCTGCGTGTAGTCGCCCATCGTGGCGTGAATGCGCGGATGGGCCGTGAGCGTGGCGTAGAGCTTGTCGGACAGGGCCTGCAGCGTCGCGCGCTCCTGGGCCACGTTGGGGGCCAACGCAGACGCGGCGGCGGCAAAGGCCAGCTGCGTGCGCAGGTCCTGCGTGCCGGCACGACGTCCGGCCTCCTGTCCGCCGCCAAAGATGCGGGGGCGCAGCGGTGTGCGGCTCTTAAGGTAGAGCGCGCCGGAGGCCACAGGGCCGCCAATCTTGTGCGCGGCAACGGTCATGGCGTCGACGCCAAGCTCGGTGACATCGAGCGGAATATGCAGGTAGCCCTGGATGGCATCGGTGTGGAACAGGGCGCCGGCAGCGTGTGCGGCGGCGGCAAGCTCGCGAATGGGCTGCACCACGCCGGTCTCGTTGTTGGCGACCATAATGCTCACGAGCGCCACTTCTCCACCCAGCAGCTCGGCAAGTGTTGCGGCCTCAATGTAGCCCGCGCGGCAGGGCTGCACCAGATCGACGGTAAAGCCGGCGGCACGCAGCAGCGGTAGGTTGTCGAGGATCGAATCGTGCTCAATGGCCGAAACGATCACGCGGTCGCGCTTGCGATCGCGCTGACGGGCGCCCTCGGCAAGACCAAGGAGTGCCAGCTGGTTGGCCTCGGTACCGCCATTGGTCAGGACGATCTCGGACGGACGGACGCGCGCGCCAAAGCTGCGGGCGATCTCGCGGCGAGCAACCTCCAGGCGCGCGGCAGCCTTGCGACCGAGCGAGTGCAGCGAGTTGGGGTTGATGCCGGCAAGCTCGCTTTCGTCGTATTCGCGCTGCGCAAGGCGCGCCTCGGCGCGCATGGGCGTCGAGGCGGCATAGTCAAGATTCACGGGTATGCGGTTTTGACCTGCGGTCATAAGGGTTTATGCCTCCTGTGCGGCCTCGTTGCCCAGCTTCTGCAGCAGCGCAACCTCGGCGGCGGGATCTTCGGACTTAAATACGGCGGAGCCGGCCACGAGCACGTTGGCACCGGCCTTGACGACCTCGGCGATATTCTTGGAAGAAATGCCACCATCGACCTCGATCAGGGGCGACACACCGTGGCGCTCGCACATGGCTTTGAGCTCGTGCAGCTTAGGCAGAGTGCCCGGGATAAAGCTCTGGCCGCCAAAGCCGGGGTTCACGCTCATCAGCAACACCATGTCGACAACGTCGATAATGCTCTCGAGCACGCAGACGGGGGTGGCGGGGTTGAGCACCACGCCGGCTTTGACGCCGCGCTGCTGCAGATGGGTGAGCGTGCGGTGCAGGTGCGTGGAGGCCTCGTAGTGCACGGTGATCATGTCGGCACCGGCGTCGGCGTACCAATCGACCGTCTCGTCGGGGTTCGACACCATCAGGTGCGCGTCGACCGGCACATCGGTGGAGCGCTTGACGGCCTTGAGGATGTCGACGCCAAAGGTGAGGTTGCCGGTAAAGTGACCGTCCATAACGTCGAAGTGCACGTAGTCAGCACCGGCGATCTTGTCGAGCTCGCCCTTGAGGTTGGCCATGTCGGCCGAAAGGACGGACGGAGCGATTTTGATGGAACCCATGGTAGAAGCCTTTCTGCGCTAGTCGGTGAGTCCGTAGAACTCTTGGGAGGGGACGCGGTCGGTCAGAATCTCGAGCGCCCTATCCAAGGTAACACCGTTGTAGAGCGTTTGCTCCACGGCAAAGGTGAGCGGAATGTCTACGCCCAGTGAGCGGGCAAGTTCGCTGACGCTGCGAGCCGCGACGGCGCCCTCGACCACCATATGCGTGCGCGCCTGGTACTCGTCGAGCGACACGCCGTGGGCAAACTCGTAGCCAAAGGTGCGGTTGCGCGAATGCTCCGAGGTGCAGGTGGCGATAAGGTCGCCCATGCCGGCAAGCCCCATGCAGGTCATGGCCTGCCCGCCGCGGGCATGCACCAGGCGGCTGATCTCGGCAAGGCCGCGCGTCATGATAAGCGCGAGCGTGTTGTCGCCCGCGCCCGAACCGGCGGAAATGCCGCACACGATGGCGATGACGTTCTTCATGGCACCGCAGACCTCGACGCCGGTCATATCCTGCGACAGGTAGATGCGGAAAGCCGTGGAAAGGAGCAGCTCCTTGAAGGTCTCCCCTATCTGCTGGTCCTCGCTTGCGATGACGGCGGCCGAAAGCCCGCCGCGGCAGATCTCCTCGGCATGGTTGGGGCCCGAGAGCGCCGCCACGCGCGACTCGTTGCCAATCTCGCTGGCGATAACCTCGCTCATGAGCAGGCCGGACTCGGGTTCGATACCCTTGGTGAGGCACAGGACCGGCGTCTTGTCCGCGATAAACGGCGCCGCTTGGTGGCAGACGCCGCGCAGGTGCGTCGAAGGCACGGCAAAGATGATGGCATCGGCGCCGTCGAGCGCCTGTGCCAGGTCCGTCGTGGCGACAACGTTTTCCGGCAGTTCGTAGCCCACCAGATAGCGCGGGTTACGGTGCTCATCGTTGATGCCGGCGGCCGTCTGTTCGCTATGGGCCCACATGGTCACGCGCTCGGCTCGCGCGGCGGCAAGGCCGGCGACGGCGGTTCCCCAGGAGCCGGA